>NZ_KV817435.1:0-12791 GCF_001814695.1 Streptococcus sp. HMSC066E07 | reverse complement strand
GTTTTTTTGTTGCACTATATTTTACAATTTATCAAAAATAAAAAAACAGAAGTGAACGGTACAAGCCAATCCACTTCTGATTTTTATTAGTATTTTCGAAATCGTTGGTAACGTGCTTCTAAAAGTTGTTCAAGTGGTAGCTGAGACAAATTTGCTAATTCAGCAACTATTTCTTGCTTCACAGCATACAATAAATCCTGATTGCTAAGCCTTGCTTCTGGAATCACCTTGTCCACTACTCCCATATCAAGAAGCTCATGAGAAGTGATTTTCATGAGTTCTGCAGCTTCCATAGCACGACTGCCGTCTTTCCACAAGATAGAAGCAAAACCTTCGGGACTAAGCACCGCGTAAATTGAATTTTCTAGCATCCAGACCTTGTCTGCAACAGCTAAAGCTAGCGCTCCTCCAGATCCGCCTTCACCGATAATAATAGCGATAATCGGCACCTTTAAATCGCTCATCTCGAGCAAATTACGCGCAATAGCTTCTCCTTGACCGCGCTCTTCAGCCCCAACTCCCGGATAAGCACCGGCTGTATTGATAAACGTAACGATAGGACGACCAAATTTCTCTGCCTGCTTCATCAAGCGAAGTGCTTTTCGATAACCTTCTGGATGAGGTTGTCCAAAATTCCGTTGCAAATTATCCTGTAGATTGCGTCCTTTTTGAATCCCAACAACGGTGATGGGCTGACCATCTAAAGTTCCGATTCCACCGATAACCGCTCCGTCATCTCGAAAAGAACGATCGCCATGTAATTCAATAAAATTCTCGCAAATTCCTTGCGCAAAATCCAAAGCTGTCAATCGTGCCTGATCTCGTGCTTCTTTAATAATTCGGGTAATCTTTGTCATTGTTCACCTCCATGGAAAGCCAATAACATTGCAATGGTGGAGCGCAATTCCAAGCGTTTGACAATGGCATCAACAAAACCATGTTCAAGCAAAAATTCTGCCTTTTGGAAGTCATCTGGCAATTTTTCACGAACGGTTGTTTCAATTACTCGGCGACCTGCAAAGCCAACAAGCGCTTGCGTTTCAGCCAAAATGATGTCTCCTTCCATGGCAAATGAAGCCGTCACCCCACCCGTGGTCGGGTCTGTTAAGATCGTCAAATAAAACAAGCCAGCATTAGAATGACGTTTCACCGCTGCGGATACTTTAGCCATTTGCATCAAACTCATAATTCCTTCTTGCATGCGAGCGCCACCAGAAGCTGTAAACAAAATGACTGGCAACTGATGTTCTGTAGCATATTCAAAAAGACGAGTAATTTTTTCTCCAACGACCGTTCCCATAGAAGCCATGATAAAGTTGGAATCCATGATCCCCAGTGCAGTTTTTTGACCACCGATTGTCGCAATTCCTGTCAATACCGCTTCATCCAAACCTGTTTTTTCACGGACAGTCCTTAATTTTTCACGATATTTAGGAAACTTCAAGGGGTCTGATGTTTCAATTCCTGTAAATAATTCCTCAAAACTATTGGTATCTACCGTTAAATTGAGGCGTTCAAAAGCTGAAATACGAAACGTATAGCCACATTGCGGGCAAATCCGTTCACTTCCCAAATCTTTTTGGTAAATGATATGCTTACATCCTGGACATTTTGAAAACAGTTCATCCGGAAACTCTGGTTTCACTTGAGGTTTCTCACGACTGGAACGGTTTGGATTGATCCGAATATACTTATCCTTTTTGGAAAACAAAGCCATGACTTATATCCTTTACTCCTCTACTTTTTCTTTTGATAAGCTGGTAAAAATTTCTCCATAAGAAAAGCTGTATCATAATCGCCAGCAATGACATGTGGGTCTGAAATCAAATCTAACTGAAAACCGCTATTTGTCACAACGCCGTCGATTTCTAACTCATAGAGCGCACGCTGCATTTTCATTAATGCATCAAAGCGATTTTCACCATGAACAATAATCTTGGCAATCATGCTGTCATAATACGGCGGAATCGTGTAGCCAGGATAAACTGCAGAATCCACACGCAACCCCACTCCACCACTCGGTAGATAGAGATTGGAAATCTTTCCCGGACTTGGTGCAAAGTTGAAGGCAGGATTTTCCGCATTGATTCGACACTCAATCGCATGACCTGTTATATGAATATCTTCTTGGTTAAAAGGCAGCTCTTGCCCCACAGCAATTTTGATTTGCTCCTTAACAATGTCCACCCCCGTTACAAATTCCGTTATCGGATGCTCCACTTGTACACGAGTATTCATTTCCATGAAATAAAATTCTCTTTTGCCTTCATCAAATAAGAATTCAATCGTTCCAGCGTTTTCATATCCGACAGATTGGGCAGCTCGTACAGCAGCTTCCCCAATTTTACGACGAAGGGTCTTGCCAATCGCAACCGACGGACTTTCTTCCAGCACTTTTTGATTATTTCTTTGAAGTGAACAATCGCGCTCGCCTAAGTGGACAACATGACCATGTTGGTCAGCCAAAATTTGGACTTCAATATGCCGAGCTGGATAAATGACCCGCTCCATGTACATGGCGCCATTTCCGAAAGCCGCCTTGGCTTCACTAGAAGCTGACTCAAAAGCAGCTACTAAATCCTCTGCTTTTTCAACCTTCCGAATACCTTTGCCACCACCGCCAGCAGAAGCTTTCAGCATGACTGGATAACCAATTTTTTCTGCAACCGCAAGTGCTTCGTCTGAAGTATGAACTTCGCCATCAGAACCTGGGATTACAGGCACATTAGCCTTAATCATCTGAGCACGCGCATTGATTTTATCACCCATTAAATCCATTACCGCTCCCGAAGGACCGATAAATTTAATACCAACTTCCTCGCACATCGTCGCAAACTTAGAATTCTCACTCAAAAAACCAAAGCCTGGATGAATTGCCTCTGCTCCAGTCAAAACTGCGGCAGAAAGAACCGCATTCATATTGAGGTAGGATTCTGTCGACTTTGCCGGACCTATACAAACCGCTTCATCTGCCAGTAAAGTATGGAGAGCTTCTTTGTCAGCAGTAGAATAGACTGCGACTGTCGCAATCCCTAATTCTCTAGCTGCACGAATAATTCTGACCGCAATTTCCCCACGGTTGGCAATTAAAATCTTACGAAACATGGTGAAATCTCCTTTTTTATTGTCCGAGGGCAAAAGTTAAAGTACCACTCGCTGCCAACTTCCCGTCAACTTCTGCTTTCGCTTCCACAACCGCAATGGTGCCACGACGCTTCACAAACTTCGCTGTCATGATGAGCTGATCACCAGGAACAACTTGTTTTTTAAATTTCACCTTGTCCATTCCGGCATAAAAGACCAATTTCCCTTTATTTTCTTCTTTGGATAATTCCAAAACACCGGCTGTTTGAGCCAAAGCCTCCATAATGAGAACTCCCGGCATAACAGGATATTCAGGGAAATGTCCGTTGAAAAAAGGCTCATTGATTGTAACATTTTTAAGCGCTACAATCTCATCTTCTTTCACTTCCAACACACGATCAACCAACAGCATAGGGTAACGATGTGGAAGAGCTTCTTTTATCGCATTGATATCAATCATTTAATCCGCACCAAACCTTTCCCAAATTCGACCATTTCTTCATTTTGGACAAGGATTTCCGTCACAATACCGTCCTTAGGTGACGGAACTTCATTCATCACTTTCATGGCCTCAATAATCATCAAGGTTTGCCCTTTCTTTACTTGGTCGCCAACGGAAACAAAAGAAGGTTTATCAGGCCCAGAAGCAAGATAAGCAACTCCAACCAAGGGACTTTCTACTACATCGCCTTCAGCTGTAGGTGTTTCTGGACTCATCGTTTCCTCCACAATTGGAGGAACAGTTGGCTGGGGAACTTCTACTTGTGAAACAAGATTGGTGTTCACTGTTGAATCCTCTGCAGAAGGAGCAATTGATTCAACTGTTCTTTCATTTTTACTGAACGTTAATTCATCACTTTGATTTTTATAAGAAAATTCACGCAGACTTGATTGGTCAAATTGAGCCATCAAATCTTTGATTTCATTGATATTCATTTAAGCCTCCCAGCGCTTGAATGCAAGTACAGCATTGTGCCCACCAAAGCCAAAGGTATTTGAAATCGCATACGGAATATCATGTTCTTGCCCTTGACCATAGATGACATTCGCCTCGATATCATCTGAAAGTTCTTGCGTTCCTGCAGTCATCGGTACAAAGTTATGACGCATTGCTTCAATCGTTGCAATAGCTTCTACTGCACCAGCTGCACCAAGAAGGTGACCTGTGAAAGATTTCGTAGAAGAAACTGGTACTTCTTTTCCAAGAACATTAACAATCGCTTGACTTTCACCCTTTTCATTGGCTTGTGTAGAAGTTCCGTGAGCATTCACATAGGCAATGTCTGAAGGTTGTAATCCTGCTTCTTCAATGGCTAGTTTCATAGCTTTAGCAGCCCCTGTACCAGCTGGTGATGGTGTTGTCATGTGATATGCGTCACAAGTATTTCCATACCCCACAATTTCTGCTAAAATCGTTGCCCCACGTTTTTCAGCATGTTCTAAACTTTCAATTACTAAAACACCTGCCCCTTCTCCCATTACAAATCCATTTCGATCTTTATCAAATGGAATAGACGAACGTTTTGGATCTTCATTTGTGGAAAGAGCTGTAAGAGCTGCAAAACCGCCGATGCCAATTTCGTTGATAGAGCATTCAGAACCACCTGCTAAAATAACATCTTGAAAACCAAATTTAATTTCACGGTATGCCTCTCCAATAGCATCATTAGAAGACGCACAAGCAGTTGTAATAGATTTACACACCCCATTAGCTCCCACACGAATAGCGATATTTCCGGCTCCCATATTTGAAAGTGCTTTAGGAATGAAGAGCGGTTGGATACGATTGGCTCCTCTTTCATGCATTCGGATAATTTGATCTTGCAATTCTTTTAAGCCACCAATCCCACTAGATACAATGACACCAAATCGATCATGATCAACTGTCTCGGTATCTAGATGAGCATTTTCTAACGCTTCTAAAGCTGCATGAATGGCATAAATAGAATACATATCCATACGATTTTTGTCTTTTTTAACAAAATGTTTTTCTAGCGGGAAATCTTTAATTTCTGCTGCATTATGTACACCAATCACACTAGGATCAAAATTCGTAATTGGACCAATACCAATCTTCCCTTCTTTTAGACTATCCCAAAACTCTTCGGGTGTGTTTCCAATAGGTGAAGTTACTCCATATCCTGTTACAACAACTCGATTTAGTTTCATTTCGAACTCCTTTATTAAGAAAATATATCACATGCTTAAAACTCATAAGTTTTAGTCATCTTCTACCTCATGGTTAACCCGCCATCAATAGCAATGACTTGCCCAGTTAAATACTCTTGACGAGCTAGAAAGACTGCCACTTCTGCTACTTCGCTGGTATTTCCAAAACGTTTCATCGGAATTTGTGCTAACGTAGCTTCTTTCACTTTATCAGACAAAACATCGGTCATATCTGACTCAATCATACCTGGTGCAATAGCATTCACTCGTACATTGCGGGCTGCTACTTCACGCGCTACAGACTTAGTAAATCCGATCAGTCCAGCCTTAGAAGCCGCATAGTTTGCTTGACCGACATTGCCAATCAAACCAACCACACTTGATACATTGATAACAGCACCTTGACGAGCTTTCGACATTGGCTTCAAAACCGCTTGAGTCATATTAAAAGCACCAACAAGATTTACTTTCAAGACCTGCTCAAAATCTTCCTCTGTCAATTTTAGCATGAGTTTATCTTTTGTAATCCCTGCATTATTAACCAGAATATCCACGCTTCCAAGTTTTTCGATAGTTTCTTCTACCATCCGCTTGGCATCCGTGCTGTCTGACACATCACCAGAGATAGAAACCACTTGTACACCATAATCTGAAAATTCAGAGACGAGCTCCTCATCAATCTCACGGCGACCGTTTAAAACAATGTTGGCACCTAGACTCGCAAACTTATGTGCCATTGCAAGACCAATTCCACGTGTTGAACCAGTTATAAAAACATTTTTACCTTTAAGTTCCATACCTATTCCTTATTTTCTAGAAGAGTAGATAAACTTCTAACATCTTCAACGTGAGCAACCTTTGCTGATTTATCAATTTTTTTAACAAAACCAGAAAGAACCTTACCTGGACCAATTTCAATAAAATTAGTTACACCAACTTTTTGCATCGTTGCAATACTATCATAAAAACGAACTGGTTCCATAACTTGACGAGTTAAGAGTTCCTTAATTCGTCCTTGTTCCATGACAGTTGCTTCTGTATTTCCTACCAAAGGAAGTTTGAAATCAGCAAATTCAACTGTTTCCAAAACTTTTGCCAATTTATCACTTGCAGGTTTTAGCAAAGCTGTATGAAATGGACCGGAAACATTCAAAGGGATGAGACGCTTAACACCAGCTTCTTTTAACAATTCCACTGCTTTGTCAACCGCTTCAACTTCACCACCAATAACAATCTGACTAGGTGTATTGTAGTTTGCTGGTGATACAATTCCCAGCTGGCTTGCCTTTTGACAAGCTACTTCAATTGTAGCTAAATCGGCATTTAAAACCGCAACCATTTTACCAGAGCCAGCAGGAGCTGCTTCTTCCATAAAAGCACCACGCTTTGCCACCAAATCAACCGCCGTTGTAAACTTCAAAGCACCTGCTGCTACCATGGCAGAGTATTCCCCAAGAGAAAGGCCTGCTACCATATCAGCTTGCATTCCTTTTTCTTGCAATAATCGGTAAATAGCAACCGAAGTGGTTAAAATTACTGGCTGAGTATAGCGTGTCTGATTGAGCTTTTCTTCCTCATTATCTATCAGATATCGTAGATCATAGCCCAATACTTGACTTGCTTCATCATAGGTTGCCCTCACTACATCAAACTGATCGTAAAGGTCACGAGCCATTCCCAGATACTGAGCACCCTGACCTGCAAATAGAAAGGCTGTTTTAGTCATTTCTAGTTACTCCTGCCCAACGGCTAGCTTCTTTTTGGATTACCTCTGCTGCACCGTAGTAAATATCTTTTAAAATTTCTTCAACTGTTTCTTCTTTGCTGACAAGCCCCGCAATTTGTCCTGACATGACAGAACCATGTTCAACATCACCGCGAACAACTGCATTTGCAAGAGCGCCAGCTCCTAAATTCTCAAAAACAGTTAAATCAGGATTTTCTTGCTTAAAAGCATCCTTTTCTGCTTGGTCAAATTCTCTAGTTAGTTTATTTTTCAAAGCTCGTACCGCATGACCAAAATGTTGAGCAGAAATAGTGGTATCAATATCCCGAGCTTTCAAAATCATATTTTTATAATTTTGGTGCGCATTTGACTCTTTTGCAACGACGAAACGTGTTCCCACTTGAACAGCCTCTGCACCAAGCATAAAGCCTGCAGCTGCACCGCGACCATCTGCGATTCCACCCGCTGCAATCACAGGAATATCAACTGCTTCAACTACCTGACGAACCAAAGTCATGGTGGTTAATTTTCCAATATGCCCACCTGCTTCCATTCCTTCAGCAATGACTGCATCTGCACCAATTTTTTCCATTCGCTTAGCCAATGCTACACTTGGAACTACTGGAATGACTGTAATACCTGCGTCGTGGAAACGAGTCATATATTTACTTGGATTTCCTGCACCAGTTGTCACAACCTTGACACCTTCTTCAATCACTAAGTCAACAATATCTTCCACAAACGGTGACAACAGCATGATATTCACGCCAAAAGGTTTGTCTGTCAATGACTTAATTTTATCAATATTAGCTTTGACAACTTCTTTCGGTGCATTACCACCACCGATAATGCCAAGACCTCCCGCTTTAGAAACTGCACCAGCCAAGTCACCATCAGCAACCCAGGCCATTCCTCCCTGGAAAATAGGATATTTAATATTTAACAATTCTGTAACACGTGTTTGCATAATACCTTCCTTTATATTGCTTAAGTAATAGCTCAATCATCTCAAGTATACCCTTTGTATAATTTGAAAATCAAACTATTACCTAAACAAGAGGGAGTGGAACCTATCATCTTTAAATTGATTTTATCGTTCCACCCCAGCAAAATTAACTGTCTACCTCAATACCTTTTTTAAAAGAGGGCGAGAATCTTCTCTCAGCCCCGTTTCATTTTTTATTTTGTTTTTTCTTCCACATAAGCGACCAAGTCACCAACTGTGTTCAATCCTTCTTCAGTTTCAATTTGAATATCGAATGCATCTTCGATTTCTGAAATAACTTGGAACAAATCCAATGAATCTGCATCAAGATCATCAAAAGTTGACTCAAGAGTAACTTCTGAAGGTTCCTTACCAAGTTCTTCCACAATAATTTCTTGTACTTTTTCAAATACTGCCATGATAGACTCCTTTAAAAATAAATATTTATATTCATGTGTTTACCACATAATAACTAAATTGTAACAATAAGTGTGCCCCATGTCAAACCTCCACCGAATCCTGACAGCAAAACTGTTTGACTGCCATCAAGGTGAATGAGTCCTTTTTCAACACACTCAGATAAGAGAATTGGAATGCTCGCTGCACTCGTATTCCCATATTCCATCATATTTGCAGGAAGTTTTTCCCTCGCTGCACCAATCTTTTTCGCCATTTTATCTAAAATACGAATATTGGCTTGATGTAATAGTAAATAGTCAATATCCTTTACTTGAATATCACTGGATTCAATCGTATTTTTTATAGATTTTGCCACATCTCGAATAGCAAAATCAAAAATTTTTCGACCATCCATTGTCAAGTAAGGCGCTACTTCTCCCTTTTCAGAATAAGGTGAAGATAAACCAACTTTACCACAAGTCAAGCTTTCCCCACGCGAACCGTCTGTATATTGACTTTCAGCTAAAAAATGCTGCTGCTCTGAGCTCTCTAGCAAAACACCACCAGCACCATCACCGAAAAGAACCGCAGTTGAACGATCAGACCAGTCAAGAACTTTTGATAAGGTTTCACTTCCTATAACAAAGCCCTTCTGGTAACGACCTGAAGAAATTAACTTTTCAGCTGTCGACAGAGCGAAGATAAAGCCACTGCAAGCCGCTGTCAAATCAAAGGCAAAAGCATGATTTGCACCAATATTTGCTTGAACTCGTGCAGCCGTTGAAGGCATCATAGAGTCTGGGGTGATAGTTGCCACAATGATAAAGTCTAGCTCATCTGCATGGATATTCGCCTTTTTCAACAATTGACTTGCCACCTTTGTAGCCAAATCACTCGTTGATTCTGTTTGTGACAGATGACGGCGTTCTATTCCTGTCCGACTTGAAATCCATTCATCGCTCGTATTCATTATCTTTGCCAAATCATCATTTGTAACCACCTGACTTGGAGCATAATGAGCGACTTGACTAATTTTCGCATAGTTCATTATTTCAAATCCTCTAGAAAACGATACAGATTAGTCAGACCTTTTCCCATGACCTTCATCTCTTCAGCATCCATTCCTTCAATGATTCTTTCAACCATTCTCTTGTGAAATCTTCTATGCAAGCGATAAATTAGGCGACCATTTTTTGTCAAATTCAGATGAACAACACGACGATCAACTTCTGAACGTGTCCGTTCAATATAGCCTTTTCTTTCAAGGTTATTTAAACTAGTTGTTACGGTTCCTAATGTCACCATCAATTCCTTTGCTACACTACTAGGAGTCGCATTAGGATTTTTTCCAACAACATCAATCGTGTGCATTTCTTTGATAGAGATATCTTTGAAGCGACTGCCTCTCAAACTAGATTCTTCAATAACCAATACATTATTGAAAATAGATGTTAAATAATCATTGACCAATTGGTAATCCAAAAATCTATCCTCCTCTAACAAAAAAACTTTCAACATCAAAACATTTGACTAGAAAAGTATATCAAATATCAAATTAAATTGCAACTACTTTTTTACTTCCCAGAAAATTTTGGTCGACGCTTCTCAGCATAAGCTCGCACCCCTTCTTTGAAATCTTCTGTGAAAGCCAATGTCTTCTGCAACTGTAATTCGAGTTTTGCATACTCATCCCAACCAGTAAACAAACTCTTCCATACCAATTCTTTAATAGCACGATAAGAATTAAGTGAATGACGTTTCAACTTCTTAATCACTTGATTCGTTGTAGTTTCTAACTTTTCAACTTCACAAACTTTATACAAAAGACCGTAATTTAAAGCTTTTTCTGCGTTTAACGGTTCACCTGTCATTGCTAATTGAGTTGCTCTCGTCACACCAATCGCTCTAGCAAGTAAATACAGACCACCCGCATCAGGAGCAAGACCTACCCCCACAAAGGCTTGAATAAAACGAGAACGCTCCGTTGCAATACAGAAATCTGCAGCTACCACCATATTAGCTGCCGCACCAGCAACTGGTCCATCTACACTCATAATGATAGGCTTAGATAGTTGTTTCATTGAGTAAGAAATTTCATTGACTAATTCAGCAATTTTCACCAAAGACTGAATATCATCTGCCTCCACTGCTCGTTGCATTTCTGCCAAATCACCACCAACAGAAAATACTTTTCCATTTGCATTGATGAGCAATATTTGGACAGCTTTATCCTCAGCAGCCAATTCAATGGCTTTTAAAATCTCCTCACACATGGGAACATTAAACCCATTGGAAACCTCCGGGCGATTCAATGTTAAAGTCGCAACACCGTCATTGACACTATATAAAATATTTTCAAATTGCATTAAATTGCCTCCGACAATTCTTTTCTTTGTCAATTAAATTATTTGAATATCAAATAATATGGTTACATTCTAACATAAAATATTTGCTTTAGCAAGTAAGCACAAGTAAATTTGAAAAGATTTCAGAATTTTGCTATAATTTAAACAAGCAGCCATTAGGAGAATGTATGAAAGTTGTTAAATTTGGAGGAAGTTCACTTGCCTCCGCTGGTCAATTAGAAAAAGTATTACAGATTATAAAAGCTGATCCTGAACGTCGCTTCGTGATTGTCTCTGCACCTGGGAAGCGAAGCACTCAGGATACAAAGGTAACAGATGCCCTCATTAAATATTATCGAGACTATGTTGCTGGTAATGACGTAACAAAACACCAACAGTGGATTATTCAGCGTTATCGAGATATGGCGTTAGAACTGCAGCTTAAACCAAATATTCTAGAGAGAATTTCAAAAAGTTTCCAAAAGCTCGCAAGCCTTCCTATCGAAAATAATAAGTTCTTGTACGATACTTTTCTTGCTGCAGGTGAAAATAACAATGCGAAACTCATTGCGGCTTATTTTACCCAAAATGGCGTAGATGCTCGTTATGTTCACCCTAGAGAAGCAGGACTCATTGTATCCAGCGAACCAGGAAATGCTCGACTTCTCCCTTCCAGTTATGATAAAATCGAAGAACTAAATGAAGCTGACGAAGTATTGATTATCCCAGGATTCTTTGGAGTAACAAAAGACGATCAAATTTGCACCTTTTCACGTGGTGGATCCGATATTACTGGATCCATCATTGCGGCAGGTGTAAAAGCTGATCTTTACGAAAATTTCACAGATGTTGACGGTATTTTTGCAGCACACCCTGGCATTATTCACATGCCACACTCCATTCCAGAATTAACTTATCGCGAAATGCGTGAATTAGCTTACGCAGGTTTTACTGTATTACATGACGAAGCACTCATTCCAGCTTACCGTGGAAAAATTCCACTCGTTATTAAAAATACAAATAACCCCACTCATCCTGGTACAAAAATTGTTTTAAAGCACAGCAACAGGGACTTCCCTGTAGTAGGTATTGCTGCAGATGCCCATTTCACCAGTATCAACATGTCTAAATACCTCATGAACCGTGAAATCGGTTTTGGTAGAAAAGTTCTGCAAATATTGGAAGATCTAAATATCCGCTGGGAGCACATGCCTACCGGTATCGATGACTTATCTATTATTCTTCGGGATCGTGAATTAACCCCCATTAAAGAGGAAGAAATTCTTCGTCAATTAAGACAAAAGTTAGAAGTCGACCACGCAGAAATCGAACATGACCTCTCAATCATTATGATTGTCGGTGAAAAAATGAAAAGTCATATTGGTTTGACCGCTACTGCAACAAAAGCATTATCAGATAATCATATTAATATCCAAATGATTTCGCAAGGATCTAGTGAAGTTTCAATCATGATTGTTATCAATTCCGAACAAGAAAAAGCAGCTATAAAAGCACTGTACAAAGCTTTTTTTGAATAAAAATTGAGAGTCTAGGTAAAAGTTCATAAAATAGTCAAAAAGCTTAAAATCAACGTTTTAATTAACTTGATTTTAAGCTTTTTTTGCTATGAGAGATTATTACACTTTGACCATGAATGAGTTTTTGCTCAGCCACTTGCATTATATTAACCCCAAAATCTTGATGTAGTAGCTGATGATGAAGGCAACAGCGTAAGGGTATGAGTTCGAACTAAAAATTTTCAAATTTTGATTGATTGCTACGCGTAATCTCCCCAGAATGCATTATTTATGGGTGAACTCGTCAGCAAACATAGGCATCTCACCTGTCTCACCCGGAAATCTATTACAAATCCCAATATCAGCTTTTCATCAACCAAGAGCCTGAATTAGTGTTATAAATAATAATTTTAAACTGAGATTCCGCATTCTATTTTAAAAATAGCAAAAAAGAAACCCGATTATATCAAAGGCTTCTAATCATCTATCAACTCCGGCAGTAGGACTCGAACCTACGACATCATGATTAACAGTCATGCGCTACTACCAACTGAGCTATGCCGGAT
>NZ_KV817434.1:0-310 GCF_001814695.1 Streptococcus sp. HMSC066E07 | reverse complement strand
CCCCCACTTACCGAACAACAACGCATAGTAGAAGCAATCGAATCAGCTTTAGAAAAAGTGGATGAATACGCTGAAAGTTATAATAGACTAGAACAGCTAGATAAAGAATTTCCAGATAAACTAAAAAAATCTATTCTTCAATATGCTATGCAAGGAAAATTAGTTGAACAAGACCCAAATGATGAACCAGTTGAAGTTTTACTTGAAAAAATACGGGCAGAAAAACAAAAACTATTTAAAGAAGGCAAAATTAAAAAGAAAGATTTGGAGATTTCAATTGTTTCTCAAGGAGATGATAACTCTCCTTATG
>NZ_KV817433.1:0-11662 GCF_001814695.1 Streptococcus sp. HMSC066E07 | reverse complement strand
CTTCTGTGTTGCACTTCATTTTACAACAGGGCGATTAAATTTAATCGGAAAACACTAAAATTTTACAAAGAGAAACCAATCTACACTCTTGACGAAAACGATTTTTTAGGATAAAATAATAAACGTTGTGGCGGTATAGCCAAGTGGTAAGGCACGGCTCTGCAAAAGCTTGATCGTCGGTTCAAATCCGTCTACCGCCTTCCGTAACCTGATTTAACAGGAATTAACCGAATGAAAAGCCCGTAAAATCGGGCTTTTTTATTTTTTTGTTCGGTTAAATTAGGTCAAATATAATAAAATTGGTGGGTGAATTTGAGACAAACATTTTCAACAAGAGTTTATTTTTCATCAAAATAGCACAAAAAGTGAGCTAAACCAATAACTATAAAAATTGATTTCTAGCTCACTTTTTATTATAATTCAGCAATTTGGTTCAGATTTACTTCGGCAACTGTATCATTTCCGAATAGCGAAATAATCATTTTAACTTTGTTGTTGTCAATTTCGGTGATTTTACCCGTATAATCTGCAAAAGCTCCGTCAATAATCCGAACTGTATCGCCAACTTTCACATTGATGTCAAATTCTTGAACGGT
The DNA here is from genome assembly GCF_001814695.1 of Streptococcus sp. HMSC066E07. NCBI lineage: Bacteria > Bacillati > Bacillota > Bacilli > Lactobacillales > Streptococcaceae > Streptococcus > Streptococcus sp. HMSC066E07. Next base: position 11,066 of record NZ_KV817433.1, on the reverse strand, counting down.
TTGTCCCATTGAAATCAAGATTTGGCGGATTTCTTCTTCCAATAGTGGTGTTGGTTTGGAGCGGTTTCCGTGCGAGCCAACAAAGCCTGTTACGTTTGGTGTGTTCCGTACGACAAACCACGCTTCATCTGTCATCACCATTTCTACCAAGACGTAACCTGGGAAGCGATTTTCTTCAACTTCTTTGGTTTTTCCATTTTTCTCCACTTGTACCGTTTGCGTTGGGATTTCCACGCGCAAAATATTTTCCAACATATTATAGGTTTGTGCACGTTGTAAAAGATTTTCTTTTACTTTATTTTCATATCCTGAGTATGTCTGCAAGACAAACCAGCCTTTATCAAAACTGTCCATCGTTCTTCCTTTCCTAAATAAAAAAGCCTGAGGGCTTCGGTTTCTTTTCTAGCCCTATTATACCACAAAAATGGCAAATGCAATCTTTTTACTACCATTTTTATAATAAAAGCCTACTTGATAAAACAACAAGCAGGCTAAAAATTAAAAGATATTTAACAATCGTACCAAACCTCTTGTGACAAGTAAGTCGAAAAGATAAATAATGACGACAAAGAAAGCTGTATATTCCATGACTGAGATAAAATCTATCCAGCTTTGCTTTCTAGTTGGCCAAGTTGTATCTTTTAATACTTGAAATGTATCTTTAATGAATTTCACAACTTTCTCCTATCTAGTTTCTTTATGAATCGTATATTTACTGCAATGCTTACAATATTTATTTACTTCCAGACGTTTTGGTTTTGGCGTACTACTCAATTTGATTGAATAGTTTCTCGATCCACAAACCGTGCACGCCAGACTCGCTTTTTTTAGTGCCATAACGCCTCCATCTTGTTTATTATATCAGGAAAGCCCGTTTTTGACAAGTCTATTGGAACCAACTCTTAACCGTGTCCCAAAGATTCTGTGCTTTTTCAGGAATCTTAGCATCGTCAATTGCTTTCTTAGCTTGGTCAACTAAATTCTTGGCTTTATCTTGCACATCTTTCAAAATATCTGAATTATTGTTACTTTGATTTGCAGTATCATTTGTACCATTCGTATCAACCGGTGCAATGCCATTTTTTGCATAGGCATTTTCGTCACCAAACTTCGTACCATTTGTGTACGGTAGGATACTATTTGCCACACTTCGGAAAATAGCTGAAGCTTCATTGGCACTAGTGCCTGTCAGATAATGATTTTCATCAGTCTTTGGGAAACCTAGCCACTGACTAATCACCACATCTGGCGTGTAACCAATAACCCATTGATCTCCTGATAAATCTGGGTTAAAGTCAGTCTCTGTCGTTCCTGTCTTCCCAGCCATATCATAGCCGTAAGGAGCCGCATAAACACCCGTACCATTGGTAAATGTTCCCAGCATCATACTCGTCATTTTTTCTGTTGTTGAGCGGTTAAGCACTCGCGTTGAAGTTGATTTATGAGTTTTGACTACTTGTCCACTAGCATTTTCGATTTTGGTAATCAAATGAGCATCATTCATAACACCATTATTGGCAAAAGTCGAGTAGGCTTGTGCCATTTGTAGCGGATTGGTTGTTACGCCACTGCCGAGAGCCACCCCAAGAGTCTGATCCACTTTATCCATATTCAAGCCAAATTTTTTACCATATTCAAAAACTTTTTTCAGTCCCAATTCATTAGCAGCAGCAACCGCTGGAATATTTAAGGATTGCGCTAAAGCCTGATACATTGGCACAGTCGGACTGGATTGAATCCCACCATAGTTGTTCACGGTGTAATTTCCGTAAGTCGTTGTGCTATTGTCCAACTCTTTATTGATGGACCAACCTGCTGCAACTGCAGGGCTGTAAACCGCCAAGGGCTTAATAGTCGAGCCAGGGCTTCTTGAAGATTGTGTAGCATAGTTAAAACTTCTGAAATTGGCACTCGTACTATTGATTTGCCCGACAAGCGCGCGAACACCTCCAGTTTTAGGGTCAAGCGCTACACTACCCGATTGGGCTCTTGTCCCATCGGCTGCTTGCGGGAATAAATCTTCGCGATCATAGATGACTTGCATGCTAGCTTGGTAATTCTGATCTAGCTCCGTGTAAATACGATAGCCGTTATTAACAATATCGGCTTCTGTCAAACCATAATCTCGAACTGCTTCATTGATAACCGCATCAAAGTAAGACGGATAGCGATAATCTGCCGATTTTCCTGTGTAAGCATCTACCAATTGACTGCCCAAACCATTCGCTGCTGCCTGATTGGCTGTTGCTTGATTGATATAGCCAGCAGCTACCATATTTTGCAGAACGGTATTGCGCCGATTGGTTGCATTTTTGATAGAAGCAATGGGATTGTATAGCTCAGGTCCTTTAAGCATTCCTGCTAAGGTAGCTGCTTGATCTAGTGTCAGCTGGCTAGCAGATACGCCGAAATATTTTTTAGAAGCATCTTCTACTCCCCACACACCATTCCCGAAATAAGAATTATTGAGGTACATGGTGAGAATCTGATTTTTACTATATTTCTTGGTTAATTCCAAGGCGAGGAAAAATTCCTTTGCTTTCCGCTCAATGGTCTGATCCTGAGATAAGTAAGCATTTTTGGCTAATTGTTGTGTAATGGTAGAACCACCACCAGAACGTCCCGCTGTCAAAATCGCCATGATAAAACGACCGTAGTTAATCCCACTATTTTTATAAAAAGAACGGTCTTCTGTCGCAATGACAGCATGTTGTAAATTCGGGCTAATCTGGGACAATTCTACGTAAGTTCCCTTTTGCCCTGACAAACTTCCAGCTTTTTTGCCGTCCTTATCATAAATAGATGTCGTTGCTTTCAAAGCATTCTGCAAATCATTCACATTAGTGGATTTGGCAACATAAAAGAGATAACCTCCTGTCACCAAACCAAAACCAAGTCCCAAAATTAAGACAATCTTCGTCAGGTGATAGCGACGCCAAAATCGACGAAATGGGTGTTGAGAAATCGGCTTTTTCCGACTATTCCCAGATCGGCTCAAATGCAGCTCAGATTCTTCAACCTCTGCCACCTCTTGATGCTTGCGCTCAGGACTTTCCTTTTTAAAATGATTCACTACTATTTCAAATAACTCACTTAATTTTTTCATATCCTTATTCTATCACCTTCTCCATATCCAGACAAGAAAGGACCTCTTATCAAGCGTTTAGTTTAGAAAACTTTAAGAAATTATTTAATCTCGAGCTGCTTATTTTCAATCATCGGCTATTTTGTTACAATAACTATATGCAATTTACGATTACGATTCCACAAGGTTTACCAGAAATGACAGTCAAAGAGCTGCTGGAAGAACATTTTTTGATTCCACGAAAGATTCGCCATTTTCTACGCATTAAAAAACACGTCTTCGTCAACCATGAATCAATCAATTGGCAGAGTATTGTCCATCCACATGACGAAATTACGTTGATTTTTGACGAAGAAGATTATCCACAGAAATCCATTCTCATGGGAAATGCTAGCCTGGTGGAAGAACTATACCAAGATGAACACATCACCATCGTCAACAAACCCGAAGGTATGAAAACACATGCCAATGAACCAACGGAGCTGGCACTTTTAAATCATGTCTCTGCTTATGTTGGAAATACTTGCTATGTCGTTCATCGCTTAGACAAGGAAACAAGCGGAGCTGTTCTTTTTGCGAAGAATCCTTTTATCTTGCCAATTTTAAATCGATTGCTAGAAAACAAGGAAATTTCGCGCGAATATTGGGCTTTGGTACAAGGAGCATTTCCCAAAAAACGTCAAATCTATACAGATAAAATCGGGCGTGACCGTCACGATCGGCGAAAACGGCTAGTGGATAACAAAAATGGTCAATACGCTGAGACCCATATCTCAAAGCTAAAAGAATTTGAAAACAAGACGCTCGTCAGCTGTCAACTTAAAACTGGGCGAACTCATCAAATCCGTGTACACCTTGCTCATCATGGATACCCCATTATCGGCGATCCATTGTACAATCCGCAAAAAGCAAAGCGTCTCATGCTCCATGCTCATCGTTTAACTTTCACACATCCTTTTACGCTTGAAAAAATTAGTGTTGAAGTCAGCTCTCAAAGCTTTGAGAAAGGATTGATTTAAAAAATAATGGGAGTGGAACAGAACTAAAAATTTTCGATTTTTAGTTCGTGGTCCCACCCCCGCAAGGGTAATTATGTGCTCTTCCGAGCTGGAAAAGCGAACAGCTTTGATACTTGCTTCGCAAGTTTTATCTGCCACCTCAAAGCAGTGCTTTGAGCAATCATAGTGGCTTGCTGTGCAAGGCTGATTTCCCGCCTTCAACAATTCAGTGAATTGTTGAAGCTGCGTTATTCGTTTATTACTAATTCTAATAGAAGCTGGGACACTTTTTGCCCAGCCTCATTTTTTATGCAACATTAACAACCTTATAAATCGTTTTAGCCAGAGCAGCTTGATAATCTTCTGCACTGTATGCATGATTGGTGGTTACAGTCGCAACCTTTGTATCTAAATCAATTTGAACGTCCGATACACCTTCCAATTTTAGGAAGTGCTCGGTGACATGCTTCACGCAATTTTGGCAAGATATATTTTCTAAAGTAACAATTTGTTTCATGATGAACTCCTTTTATGATTCTATTTTAAAGCGCCGTAAACGCAGCGCATTGGTGACGACAGAAACCGAGCTAAAGCTCATGGCAAGACCGGCTAGCATAGGATTGAGCAGCGGACCGCCAAATACATATAAAAAACCCATTGCGATTGGTATTCCTAAGGTATTGTAGGCAAAAGCCCAGAAAAGATTTTCTTTGATATTTTTAATCGTAGCCTGACTGAGGCGAATGGCTGTCGCCACATCTAAAAGGTCGCTGTGCATCAAAACAATGTCGGCTGAGTCAATAGCCACATCTGTTCCAGAACCAATAGCAATCCCGACTTCAGCTTGCACCAGAGCAGGTGCATCATTGATTCCATCACCCACCATGGCAACCTTTTCCCCCTGCACTTGCAAATCCTTGACGACATCTGCTTTGCCGTCTGGAAATACTCCTGCAATCACTTGATCGACACCAGCTTCTCTTGCGATAGCTTGAGCTGTTTCCTCACGGTCCCCTGTCAACATCACAACCTCTAAGCCCATTTTTTGCAATTCAGCAATAGCTGCACGGCTATTTTTTTTGATTGGATCAGCAACTGCTACCAGCCCCACCAATTGTCTATCCAAAGCGACAAACATGGCCGTCTTTCCTTGATGAGATAAGGAAATCAAGTCAGAGATATGTTCTCCGAGCTCGACTTGGTATTGTCTCATCAAGCTTTCATTCCCGATTAAAATTTCTTGAGCTTTTACTTGAGCTATAATCCCTTTACCTGAGATTGCTTGGAAATCCGTTACCGGTGCCAAAGATACGACTTCATCTTGAGCGGCTTCCAAAATTGCTACCGCCAATGGATGTTCTGAATGTTGCTCACTACTTGCAAGCAAATGTAGCAATTCCTCCCGTGTGACATCACCAAAAGTCAACACATCCGTCAAACTTGGTTTCCCTTCGGTAATCGTACCTGTCTTATCCAGAACGACAACTTCTACCAAATGAGCCGCTTCAAGAGCCTGTCCCGACTTAATCAAGACGCCATTTTCAGCTCCTTTTCCTGTACCTACCATAATAGCCGTCGGAGTTGCTAGCCCAAGCGCGCAGGGACAAGCGATAACCAATACCGCAATAAAGATAGAAAGTGAGAATTGCAGGCTTTCTCCTGCCAGAAAGTACCACAACAGAGCTGCTAAAACTGCCAAGCCCAAGACAATTGGTACAAAGTAGAGCGAGATCTTATCTGCCATAGCCGCAATAGGCGCTTTCGAGCCTTGTGCCTCCTCTACCAAATGAACAATCTGAGCCAAGGTTGTGTCTGAACCAACTTTCGTTGCTTCATAGTCAATAGAACCCGTCTGATTCATAGTGGCACTCGTAATCACATCGCCCACATTTTTTTCGACAGGAACACTTTCCCCTGTCATCATAGACTCATCTACATAAGTTTGTCCAGAGATAACCACACCGTCAACTGGCGTACGCTCTCCCGGCTTAATCCGTACAATGTCTCCAACCTTGATGTCTTCTGTATCAATTGTGACGACTTCGCCATAACGAATAACCGTTGCTTGATTGGGCACCAAACTCATCAAACTTTGAATCGCTTGCGAAGTTCGTCCCTTGGCATTGGCTTCCAGATATTTCCCCAGTAAAACAAGAGTGATAATCACACCAACTGATTCAAAATACAACTGGTATACAAAAGTATGATGCCCCAGTAAAACTTGAACGACCGAGTACAAACTATACAGAAAGGCTGCACTCGTTCCTACAGCAATCAAACTATCCATGTTCGGATGCCGTTTTGCCAAATTCCGAAAACCACGTACATAAAAACCGCGACCAACCCAAATCGCTGGCAAAGTAAGGAAAAACTGCGCCAATACAAAGGCAATGGGATGCGTCATGTGACCTAAAAAGGAGGGCAACGGCAAACCAATCATGCTCCCCATTGAAATATAGAGGAGTGGCACGGTCGCTCCTGCCGCAAACCAAATCTGACGTGCCATTTTGCGCACGGTTTCTTCTTTCTCTGCAGCCTGTTTTTCATAATCCGACTGCTTTTGTTCCCCTTTTTCTACCGCTTGGTAACCTGCTTCTTTCACAGCCTCTAAGACTTGCTCGCTTGCAAATCCTTCTTTTGGAAAAACTGTCAATTTTTCCGTCGCCAAGTTCACCGTAGCTTCCTCAACCGTTGGAAGTTCCTTGACAACCATTTCAATGGTCATCGCGCAAGCTGCACAGGTCATGCCGAATAATTTATACTCTTTTTTGTCTTTTTCCATTTCTTACTCCGCCATTTTGGATTTATTCGTATCATCTTGACAATGCGCGCCACAAGTACATTGACCTGGTGGACAATTACATTGAACTCTTTTAGGAGCTTGTACCTGCTTTTCTTTTACAACATCTAGGATTCGAGACAAATCCGTTTGACTGAATTGATTGCTTTCTAGTATTGAAATCACTAAATCACCATGCTTGGTATTGCACATATTGTCAAGTAAGGTCCGCCAACTATTTTCCAAATGCTCATCTTCTAAGATCAGAGCATCATAGTAAAACTTGCCCTCAATCTTTTCCATTGAAATAAACTCTTTGGTCTTCAGGCGATTCAGCAAGGTTTTGACAGTAGCCGGTTTCCAATCGAAATCAGCTTCTAAACGCTCCACCACCTCAGTACTTCTGCTATGAGGATACGCCCACAAAACACGCATAACTTGCCATTCTGCCTGACTGATATTTTGTTGTTCCATTTTGTTTCATCTCTTCTCTGATTACAGTTGTAATTTTCAATTCTTTTATAGTTTACATCTGTAATCAGAATTTGTCAAGCAAAAAAATCGAGAAGATTTACTCAACTCGATTTTTCTCTTTCTGTATTGAAATTCATACCTTCATCAATGCGCAAGCATTTCTTGGGCGATTTCTTGTCCGCTTAATTTCGTTGGATAGTAAGTTGGCCAATTTTCCAATTCGTTAAAGAGGGCTTCTTGGCTTTCACCACCGTAGAAAATGTGGAAGTGTGCTGCTTTCGTTGGGGCGATATTATGGTCGCTAAATTGAACATATTTATACTTACCTGCGTCAGGGTCTGTCGCTTCAAACATGAAGCGCACGCCACGATTACCTTTCGAATACGTCAAAGTGTGTTTGCCGACATATTTGTAAGTATATTTCTTCTTTTGCCCGTTTACTACAAATTCCATGGTCTTATCTGTGATATTGATGTTAGACACATCTGTCTTATAGCCTTTTTCATAATAGGCTTTGTACTCAGCCGCTGTCATCTTACCACTCAATTTTGCCTTGTAATCAAAGACTTGGTCTAAAGTTCCGTCTTGCAAATATGGATAGACAGATTGCCATTGACCAGCGTAATCAGACAAAGTACGATCTTTAACAGCACTATCTTCAAAGTAACCGTTTTGAACGGTCTTCGTATTTTCTTCTTTTTCAGCAGAAATTTCAGCGCCCTCTTGGTCAGTTGTCTTCTTCAAGGCTTTCAAGTTTGATTGCATGATGGAAATGTAATCTGCTCCATCTTTTGTTTGCTTTTCAGTCAAACTTTCAAGCGGATTAAGGACATCTAACTTCACACCTGTTTCTTTTGCCAATGTAGAAGCCAATGCTTGAGAAGCATTTTCTTCAAAATAGATATACTTAATATTGTTTTTCTTAATATATTTTGCCAATTCAGCCAAACGCGCTGCTGAAGGCTCACTATCTGGTGAAAGCCCTGAAATAGGAACTTGTTTCAAACCATAATCCAATGCAAGATATCGAAAAGCAGCATGTTGCGTTACAAAACTTTTTTGTTTTGCATTTACTAAACCAGTTGTATATTCTTTATCCAGAGTTTCTAATTTCTTAATGTAGGCTGCTGCGTTTTTTTGGAAAGTCGCTTTCTTATCGGGATAGCGTTTACTTAAGCTGTCACGAATATTTTCCACCATTTTAATAGCACGTTTTGGTGATAACCATACATGAGGATCGTATTCATGATGATGTCCTTCTTTACCATGATCATGATCTCCTTCCTCTTCTGTACCAGGAAGTAGCAACATCTTCCCAGTCGCCTTCACCACATTCACTTTACCTTTTTTCAAGGTTTTAAGCAATTTTGGCACCCAAGTTTCCATGTTTTCATTTTCATAAACGAAAGTATCTGCATCTTGAATCGTTGCGACAGCCTTAGCAGAAGGCTCATATTCATGTGGTTCTGTCCCTGCACCGATTAGCAACTTAACATTGGCAGTATCGCCTGCCACTTGCTTGGTAAATTCATAAACTGGGTAAAATGTTGTGACAACATTTAATTTCCCATTTGCACTTTTTTGATTGGAACAAGCCACTAAAAAGATGCTCAGTAAACTTGCTACTAATAGACCAATTTTCTTCATTTCTTACTCCTATTTGATAAATTTTTTCAATAAATTTACTAGTAAAAATACGCCGACAAAAATAATCGTAATACTTGCACTGGCTGGCGTTTCTGCATAATATGAAATATACAATCCAGCAATCATACCTAAGAAGCCGATGACATTTGCCAACAAGATAACGGATTTAAAGTTCTTGCCCAACCGCAAAGCAATACTGGCTGGCAACACCATAATAGTCGATACCAGCAACGCACCTGCCGCTGGAATCATGAGGGCAATGGCAACACCTGTCACAATGTTAAACAGAATGGACATGGTGCGCACAGGCAAACCGTCCACAAAAGCTGTATCCTCATCAAAGGTCAAAATATACATTGGTCGAATGAAGAGGAAGGTTAATGCCAGCACGATTGCCGCAATGATAAAGAGTGAAATCACCTGCTCCGTACTAATCGTGACAATAGAGCCAAATAAATACTGATCCAAACTCATAGAACTGGAACTCTTGCCCCTACTCATAACAATCAGAGCAATGGCAAGTCCTGTTGACATCAGAATTGCTGTTCCGATTTCCATGAAATCCTTGTAGATTGTCCGCAGGTATTCTAAGAAGACTGCCGCAATGATAACAATCACTACCGTTGAAATCGTAGGTGAGATGCCTAGCACCAAGCCAAAAGCAACCCCCGAAAGCGACACGTGGCTGAGCGTATCACTCATCAAACTCTGACGCCGCAAAATTAAAAAAGTTCCTAACACAGGCGAGAACAGACTCATGGCAATTACGGCCAGAAAAGCCCGCTGCATAAAGTCGTAAGCTAATAAATTAAACATGGCTCACCTCCTCCTTGTCACTTTCGTGAACATTGAAGCACCGCCATGGCGAATCTTGATTTCGCACCAAATGAATATTGCGGTCCGCATATTTTCGGACTTCCTCCGGATCATGCGTAATCATCAGCACAGCCTTGCCATGCCGATGTGCACTATGGTGCATCAAATCATAAAATTCATCCTTGCTGCCAGCATCCATCCCCGTTGTCGGCTCATCCAAGACAAAAATATCCGGATCCGAAGCAAACATGCGCGCAATGACTGCCCGTTGCTTTTGCCCACCCGAAAGCGAGCCAATCCGCTTGTCTCGATGTTCCCACATGCCAACGGCGTCCAGACTGACCTTGATATGTTCTTCATCATGCGCATTCAAACGACGAAACCAGCCTTTACGTGGATACCGACCTGATTTAACAAATTCATAAACAGTACTGGGAAAACCTGCATTAAAACTAGCGATTTGCTGTGGCAGATAAGCAATCCGCAGCTTCTTGCCAGCTGTATTCGTCTTAGAAATCGTCACCTTACCAAATCGAGGCTGTAAAATACCAAGACTAGCCTTGATCAAGGTCGTTTTTGCTGCTCCATTTTCACCTGTCAAAGTCACAAACTCACCACTATCCACATAATAGTTAATATGCTCCAGCACAGGCTCCTTATCATAATAGAAGGACAAATCTTCAACTGTGATATATCTCATTTTCCGATTTCCCCCACTAAGGTTTCTAAGAATTGTTGAATAGTTGCTTGCTCATCAGAACTATATTGATTGGCAATTTTTTCGTAAATTTCCAATGTATGCTGATGATGATGATGATGCTCCGCAGCAACTGGCTTCGCTAATTCTGTCAACCGATAAAAAATAACACGCGCATCTTTCACATCTTTAAAAGGTTCCAACATCTTTTGCTTAATCAATGACTTGATGGCCTTTGTTACCGCTGCCTGGCTAACATTTAAGCGCTTCGCCAACTCTGAGTTTGTCAGCGACTCCTCAGACAGCAACATCAAAATATGCTCTTGAGTATTGGTCAATGGCATACCACTCGTGCAAGATCCAATCAAAATCTCATGTTGATTCTCGGATTTTAAAATGATTTCATTTAAAAAACGATCAATTTCATGTGCTAGCTGACCCATTTTTCTCCTTTTCTGATTAACCAGTTAATTCTTTACTAGTTAAGTATATCATAAAGAAAATAAAAGTCAAGTGAAAATTTCAGCGCCTTTTTCATAAGATAAATTGCAAGAATAAGTGCAACATTTA
>NZ_KV817431.1:0-4432 GCF_001814695.1 Streptococcus sp. HMSC066E07 | reverse complement strand
AAATCCTATTGGCTTATAATTTGAGCTATTTTGAACTTAACTAGCACCACGGGTAACATTACTATTAAAATATAATAATTTAATATAATATTTATAAAATTTCAGATCTCTCCAGAATGTAACATATGATTCAAGAAATTGATAACAAATCAGCCAGCGACATTTGAATATAAAAAAGAAAAGCAAATTGTTTCACCTCTATTCAATATTCGCTGGCATCTCCCCGCTACAATTATATTGAACAAAAAGAAAAAGAGCCTGAGACAAAAAGATTTCTCAGCTAATAAAAGAGAGATTCACATTTGGTGTAAGTCTCTCTTTTAGTTTTTAGTTAATTTCTTGTTATATTTCAGTAGGTTATTGGCCATGAGAACCAAGCCCATGTCAATTTTAACCTGACGTCTGCCTCTGAGATTACATCGTTTGTACCCCAAACAAGCCTTTATCTGACCAAAGACAGGTTCCACATCAACTTTACGTTGGGCAAAGATGTGACTGCCTTCGTCAGATAAAAGCACTTGGCTTTCTTTTCGTTTTAAGACTTGATATCGCTCATTGACATAAAGTCCCTTTTGCGGAGCCAAGTCAGGTTGTTCTGCCTTATAAACCCTGATTTCCTGCTTGAAACCTATCGTGGTATGGCTGTGTTTGAGATGGTCAAACTGGTATACCCAACCCTCTGGATGGGTGTAGGAATCAGCTGTTCCATCGTAAGTCCAGTTAGCCAAATTCCTATTAGATTCTTTGTGTTTTTTCTTCTGTTCCTTGTCAAAAAGACCATATTTAATCAAGTGGTCAACGCCCATCCTATCTAAGGTGAGAAGATTCTCCTCGCTACCATAGCCCGCATCGGCGACAACCGTTTTTAACTCATGTGGATACGTTTCTAAAAAAGGCAAGAGCGTTCTGGTATCTGTTGGATTTGGATAAATGTCATAGTGAAGGACGAACTGATTTTCAGTGGCGATTTGTAGGTTGTAGCCAGGTTTGAGTTGTCCATTTCTCATAGGATCTTCTTTCATTCTCATGAAAGTCGCATCATGATCCGTCTTAGAAAAACTCTTTCGACCTTGGAAGGTCTCTTGATAAATCTCGTATTTTTCGGCCCGCACTGAAAAATCATCCTTGACTTTACGCAGGACTTTCTTGAGCTTGCGGCGTTTGGTCTTACGCTCGTCCTTACCTTTAACTGGTGTTTCCTCAATATCTTGGCTCAGTCCAGCCAATTCTTCTTCAAGAAGTTGAGCGAACTCAGTCAACTGTTCTGAGGAGATGGACTCTTGTGTATCCAGTTCAATGGCTTGATGGATAAGAGGGGTGATTTCTTCTTGGAAATAGACCTGCATCTGTTCTTGAAGTTTAGCGGAGAATTTCTCTGTCGCTTTCTTCCAAACGAAACTATACTTATTGGTGTTGGCCTCAATCTTAGTGCCATCAATGTAGAGACCATCAAGTGTTACCAACTTTTCCATTTTCAACTGAAGATTGAGCTCGATAAAGAGTTCTCGCAGCAGATTTTCCATCCCGGCAGCTACACGGAAACGGTTGATGGTCCGGTAGCTGACAACCAACTGCCCTGTCAAGTACTGCATGGCTAGATTTTCTGCCATCATCTTTTCAATCTTACGGCCAGAGAAACTTCCTTGGGAATAAGCAAAGAGGAGGGCAGACAGAAGTAACTTTGGGTGATAGGAAGGGCGACCAAAATCATGTAGAAAGACTGAAACTGACCGGCTTCTAGTGCATTGACGACCTTTTCGATAGTGAAGACGATGCGGCCTTGGGGCAAGACACAAGCAAGTTCTAGTGGCAAAGTTGTCTGATTTGTGTTATAGTGAATGTGCATGAGATAGCCTTTCTAAATGGTTTATTAAGCAATTCTATTTTACCAAGACTATCGCAACTATGCAAAAAGCAACGGTAAAACCGTTGCTTTTTTTTGATAGAATCGAGACATTATTGTCCCAGGCTCTTTTAAAAAAGAAAGAGAGTAGGACAAAATCAATAACTTAAAGAGTTGGATTTTATCATTCCGCTCCGCAGCAGCAATGATTAGCTCCAGTAGTCTGAGGAGCTGTTGAAGGTTACAAATACAGCTAACGAGATCAGCGTCAATAAACTTGATTAAAACTTTGTTATTGCTTTCTACGAAAGATCTATTTATCACCTGCCATATTTTTTTAAGCAAACCACACTAAACTGCGTTTTACAAACAATATTATTATAAAAACATTTTCACAAATCTCTTTTACAAAATCAAAGATACTATCAAAACAAGAAGAACAGTAAGAATAGAAAGTGTCACAGCCAGACTTACCCAAAAACCAGCTGTATTCCTTGGATTGACCCCAATTCCAACACCAATTTTCTTCGGTACCCAAAATGGCTCAGAAGATGTTTGTTTTCCCCTCAAACGAAGTAACTTAATAAGGTACCAAAGAAAGAATATGAATAAGACGACTTTCAATAATAATAATTCACCCATTTTTATCCCCTTTGACTAATATTATACACCTTACTATCCTTTTTACAACCTCAAACTCGCTTAGACAGTTATTTTTTGATACAATAGAAAAAATAAATCTAGAAAAGGTATCCGTATGAAACTCATATCTTGGAATATTGACTCTCTCAACGCAGCTTTGACCAGCGACTCTGCACGCGCGCAATTGTCACAAGCTGTTTTACAAACTTTAGTAAGATTAGACGCTGATATTATCGCCATTCAGGAAACTAAATTATCTGCTAACGGACCAACTAAAAAACATCTAAAAGTTTTGGATGAATTATTCCCACATTATGAAACTACATGGCGCTCTTCTATAGAACCTGCACGTAAAGGTTATGCCGGAACTATGTTTTTATACAAAGAGAATCTATCTCCAAAAATAACCTTCCCAGAAATCGGTGCACCTTCTACTATGGATGCCGAAGGGCGTATTATTACCCTTGAGTTTGAAAAATTCTTTGTCACACAAGTCTACACTCCCAATGCAGGTGATGGTTTAAAACGTTTAGAAGAACGACAAATCTGGGACAAAAAATATGCTGACTATCTAACAGCTTTAGACATAGAAAAACCTGTCCTTGCGACAGGGGACTACAATGTAGCCCACAATGAGATTGACCTCGCTCATCCTTCTAGCAACCGTCGCTCACCTGGATTTACAGATGAAGAACGATCCGGATTTACCAATCTGTTAAATCGTGGTTTTACGGATACTTTCCGTTACATTCACGGCGATATTCCAAATGTTTATAGCTGGTGGGCACAACGCAGCAAGACCAGCAAAATCAATAACAGTGGCTGGAGAATTGATTACTGGCTGACCAGCAATCGAATTGCAGATAAAGTAACCAAGTCAGAAATGATTGACTCAGGTACAAGGCAAGACCACACACCAATTGTATTGGAAATTGAGTTATAAAAAAAGAGGTTTCTCCTCTTTTTTCAATCAAAATGATACAGTTGTGGATACTGATCACATTCAGGATTTCTTGGGTGGCAAATTTCACGGCCAAAGCAAATCATAGCTTGGTGAGCTGGAAGCCATTCATTTTTGGGCAGAACTTCCATCACGCGTTGTTCAACTTCAAGCGGTGTAGCTGACTTTTTGACAATATCATGGTGTTTGCAGATTCGCTCCACATGGGTATCCACTGCAAAAGCTGGAATACCAAAACCGACACTCATAACTACATTTGCTGTTTTACGTCCTACACCTGCAAGACTTTCCAATTCTTTTCGTGTATGTGGGACTTGACCGCCAAAGTCATCTAGCAACTGCTGAGCACATTTTTTCAAAAACTTAGCCTTATTGCGATAAAGCCCCAGACGAGCAATATACTTGGCAATCTCGCTTTCTGAAGCCGCCGCCATTTCCTGTGGAGTTGGATAGGCTTTAAAAAGGGCTGGTGTGACTGTGTTGACTGCTGCATCGGTCGTTTGAGCCGACAGCATGACCGCTACCAGCAATTCAAAATGATTGGTAAAATTCAAGCTAGGTTTTGCATCTGGAAATAGGGCGATGATTTCCTCAATCACCTTTCGCGCACGTTTTTTTGATAAAACCATTTTTTCTCTTTTCGTTCTTTACTAATATTCAATGAAAATCAAACAGTCTCACAGACTGTTTAGCAACCTTGCAAGGTGAGACTATACAAAATATCTGACGGAATATGTTGTATCGGATGATTAAATCAAAAGAGCGACGATTAACATTTTCAAATTTTAGTTCTATCTCACTCCCAAGCTAACAAGGTTTGAAGAAATTTTCTCAGTGTATAAAAACATTATAACACGAACAGCAATTATACCAAAATAGAGAGCTTAAAAAGAAGTGAGGCAACAATTGCGATTTTAAAGAAATCCATTTTGTCGTCTCACTTCTTTTTTATTTGATAAATTGCAAGAATAAGTGCAACATTTATT
>NZ_KV817430.1:0-218916 GCF_001814695.1 Streptococcus sp. HMSC066E07 | reverse complement strand
AAACTATTCAAATAATTAAAAAAATTTTAAATAGGTAAAACCTGAGATATATTCTCATAATTCTATCATCATCACTCTCATAAAAATGCAAACTGAGAATATAATATATAGAAAGGTTCTCAAATTAAAAATCAGAAGTTCTACTAATGTGTACTTCTGTTTTTTTGGCTTTACATCAACTTTTTATTATATTTTAGTCAATTATTCATCATAAAAAACAATCTTGTGTCAAATTTGCCCCCACACTTTCCTATGAAGTTATAGCACTTGTAATCCCAATAGATCTTTATCTGTATAAAAACGACTCTCACATTAACTTTTCGTTTTAGAGCTGAAAGAATAGGCTTTATTTGAACTTTTCTCAATTTGAGTGTTATTTTTCTGCTAAAATTGAGAAAATTAGGACTTGAGATTCAAAACCTGACGATTACTAGCATATTGTGAAAAATTTTGTTAAGATAGAAAGCAATTAGGAGGAAATCATGGATTTAGTAGAAATTAGAAAAGAAATTGATCAAATAGATGCAGATTTGATTGCCTTACTAGAGAAAAGAATGGCTTTGGTGAGTCAAGTTGCTCTCTATAAACGTCAGACTGGAAAAGCTGTATTAGACACTCAGCGAGAACAAGTAATTTTAGAGAAAATTGCAAATAGTGTACATGAAAAACAGTACGAAGAAAGCATTGTTCAGACTTTTTCTGATATTTTGAAACATTCGCGTGCTTATCAAGACCAACACGTCTAATAATGAGGGCGATAAAATGAAAAAGGTAGATAGCGTAGAATGGCTTGATATTGGAAAGCGAACAGTGGCTATTACAGTGTTATCCATTTTTATAGGTCTAGTAGTTGGGATTATTGATGCGATATTTGGGCGAACCCTTATCTTTTTAAGCGATATTCGTTCTATGTATCCACTCTATTTGATTCCTTTTTTAGCTGTTGCGGGATTAGGGATTGTATTTCTTTATCAAAAGTATGGTGGAAGCAGTAGCAAAGGGATGACCTTGATTTTTGATGTAGGACATGGTGTAGAGGAACATATCCCAAAGCGCTTAATTCCTTTGGTTATATTGACAACTTGGATGACGCACCTTTTTGGTGGCTCAGCTGGTCGAGAAGGAGTAGCAGTACAATTAGGAGCAACAGTTTCTCATCGGTTTGGCAAGAAATTTTCTATCCCCAACACTTCAAAAATCTTTTTAGTCGCAGGAATGGCTGCTGGTTTTGCTGGACTGTTTCAAACACCGCTGGCGGCAATTTTGTTTGCAATGGAAGTCTTGGTTGTAGGAACCATGCAACTGACGGCTCTGTATCCTGCAATGATTGCTTCCTTTGTTGCTTCTTGGACATCGCATGCGTTAGGGCTTGAAAAGTTTGTACAACCAATTTCTGTGCATCTGGTATTGTCACCGACGCTTCTTATCAAATTAGTGTTTCTCGGAGTTCTATTTGGACTTTGCGGCAATTTATTTGCTTATGCTCTCTCATGGAGCAAAAAGAAAGCAGCAATTATTTTTCCAAATCCCTACAAACGGATTGTGGTGATGGGAGTTGTCTTGAGCATTGTTTTTTTACTGTTGGATAAAGGACGATACTCAGGGCTTGGAACAAATTTGATTGCAGCCAGTTTTGCTGGTCAGCCCGTCTATGTATATGATTGGCTCTTCAAATTACTTCTGACAGTTTTGACATTAGCTGCTGGCTTTCAAGGCGGAGAAGTGACACCGCTTTTTGCAATTGGTGCAAGCTTAGGTGTGTTGCTAGCGGGTTTATTTGGACTTCCAGTTGGTTTGGTTGCTGCACTAGGTTATGCTGCTGTTTTTGGAAGTGCAACATCTACTTTTTTAGGACCTATTCTAATCGGCTGTGAAGTATTTGGCTTTACTAATTTCCCCTATTTTTTCATAGTGTGTGCGGTGGCGTTTTCTCTACATCGTCAGCATTCGATTTATGGAGCTCAAAAAATTCGATATTAAAGCATGTTCTCCTGCGAGGTTTTGACTTGTAGGAGATTTTTATTTTGTGTTATACTAGAAAAAGCAATATTAGAAAAGGGAAATCATGACAAAAGCAGATACTATTTTTAAAGAAAATATTCGAAAAATCTTGACTGAAGGTGTTTTTTCTGAAAATGCTCGCCCTCGTTATAAAAACGGGAAAGTGGCTAACTCTAAGTATATCACCGGTTCTTTTGCTGAATACGACTTGAGCAAGGGAGAATTTCCTATTACAACGCTTCGCCCAATTGCTATCAAATCAGCAATCAAAGAGGTGCTCTGGATTTACCAAGACCAATCCAATAGCTTAGATATTTTAGAAGAAAAGTACAATGTTCATTATTGGAATGATTGGGAAGTGGGAGATACTCGCACGATTGGCTTACGCTATGGCGCTGTTGTTAAGAAACATGATATTATCAATAAAATCTTGAAACAGCTAGAAATCAATCCTTGGAATCGACGAAATATTATCTCGCTTTGGGATTACGAAGCATTTGAGGAAACAGAAGGTCTATTGCCTTGTGCTTTTCAGACCATGTTTGACGTACGCCGTGTAGACGGTGACATTTATCTGGATGTAACTCTGACACAACGCTCAAATGATATGTTGGTAGCTCATCACATCAATGCCATGCAGTATGTAGCATTGCAAATGATGATTGCCAAGCATTTTGGCTGGAAAGTTGGTAAATTATTTTATTTTGTCAACAATTTGCATATTTATGATAATCAATTTGAACAAGCTGAAGAATTACTTCGACGTGAACCAACTAACTGTACGCCACGCTTGGTTTTAAATGTTCCAGACGGAACCAACTTTTTTGATATTAAAGCAGAATATTTTGAATTAGTTGATTATGATCCTGTTAAGCCGCAGTTGAAATTTGATTTAGCGATTTGAGAATGAAGTAATTTTCAGATTTTCAAAATCTAAAAAATAAAGGGCTGTATCTAACTATTTTCACCAGACATCATAAAAGAATGGATTTCTTGTGCGATATAAATTAGTGTTGATTTGATAGTTAAAGTCAGCCTTTTTTTGTGAAATTTGATAAAATAGAAATATCAATTCAAAGGATGAGGAAATGATAAAGAAAATTGTAGCTATTTGGGCGCAAGATGAGAATGGCTTGATTGGGCGAAACAACACATTGCCCTGGCATTTACCAGCTGATCTCAAGCATTTTAAAGAAATGACAACTGGGCAGGCTATTTTAATGGGGCGAGTGACATTTGATGGGATGAACCGCAGAGTATTGCCCAATCGCACGACAATTATTTTGACGAGAGACAAATCATATCAAGCAGAGAATGAGCGAGTTCTGGTGTTTCATGATGTTGACTCGGTTATGAAATGGTATGAGACTCAGGAAAAAACTCTTTATATTATCGGCGGCGGTCAGATTTTTTCTGCGTTCGAGCCCTTAATAGATGAATTAGTTATTACCCGTATTCATGCTAGTGTACAAGGTGATACTTATTTCCCGAAAGATTTTGATATGACGAAATTTCAGGAGTTGTCTCATCAGTTTCATGCCAAAGATGAAAAGAATGAGTATGACTTTACTGTCACAACTTTTCAGAGAAAGGAGTCGTAATGGAACGTAGTATTTTCGGATTTTTTACGGCTCTTTTGTGTGTCGTTTGTGTTATGGCGGCAACGCAAGCTTTTCGTAAAAAACGGTATGGATTGTCAGTGCTCTTTTGGCTGAATGCTTTTACAAATTTAGTGAATAGTATTCATGCTTTTTATATGACCTTATTTAAATGAGAAACAGAATAAACAACGAATAGAATTGGAGTGAAAAATGCCTACAAATCGTACGAACGAAATGATGGTTTATTGTTCTTTTTGTGGTAAAAGCCAAGAAGAAGTGCAAAAGATTATCGCAGGAAATAATGCCTTTATTTGTAATGAATGTGTGGAATTAGCACAAGAAATCATCAGAGAGGAACTAGCAGAAGAAGTGCTAGCAGACTTGTCAGAAGTGCCAAAACCACAAGAACTACTCAATATTTTGAATCACTATGTGATTGGACAAGACCGTGCTAAGCGTGCTTTGGCTGTGGCTGTCTACAATCACTATAAACGCATCAATTTTCATGATAATCGTGAAGATGAGGAAGATGTCGAATTGCAGAAATCCAATATCCTTATGATTGGTCCAACTGGTTCTGGCAAGACCTTCCTCGCTCAAACTTTAGCAAAAAGTCTGAATGTTCCTTTTGCGATTGCAGATGCGACAGCTTTGACAGAAGCTGGGTATGTCGGAGAAGATGTTGAAAATATTCTCTTGAAACTCTTGCAAGCAGCAGATTTCAATATTGAGCGTGCTGAACGTGGTATCATCTATGTAGATGAGATTGACAAAATTGCGAAGAAAAGCGAAAATGTCTCTATTACTCGTGATGTGTCTGGTGAAGGTGTTCAGCAAGCACTCCTCAAGATTATTGAAGGAACTGTAGCCAGCGTACCTCCGCAAGGCGGTCGCAAGCATCCTCAACAAGAGATGATTCAAGTAGATACGAAAAATATTCTCTTTATCGTTGGTGGTGCATTTGACGGTATTGAAGAAATTGTCAAACAACGTCTAGGCGAAAAAATTATCGGTTTTGGTCAAAACAACAAGGCCATTGATGAAACTAGTTCTTATATGCAAGAAATCATCTCTGAAGATATTCAAAAATTTGGCTTGATTCCTGAATTGATTGGTCGTTTGCCTGTGTTTGCAGCGCTTGAGCCTTTAACAGTTGATGATTTGGTGCGAATCCTTCGCGAACCAAAGAATGCTTTAGTGAAGCAATATCAGACTCTTCTTTCTTATGATGATGTCAAATTGGAGTTTGATGATGATGCTCTTCAGGAAATCGCTAACAAGGCCATTGAACGCAAGACAGGTGCGCGTGGATTACGTTCGATTATCGAGGAAACTATGATGGATGTCATGTTTGAAGTTCCAAGTCAAGAAAATGTGAAGCTGGTACGGATTACCAAGGAAGCAGTTGACGGAACGGATAAGCCGATTTTAGAAACAGCATAAAGAGGTGTGCAATGGAAATTAACACACACAATGCAGAAATTTTGCTAAGTGCAGCCAACAAATCTCATTATCCGCAAGACGAGATTCCTGAAATTGCCCTTGCAGGACGATCCAATGTTGGAAAATCTTCCTTTATCAATACATTGTTAAATCGAAAAAATTTAGCTCGAACTTCTGGTAAACCAGGAAAAACGCAACTGCTTAATTTTTTCAACATTGATGATAAGCTCCGCTTTGTGGATGTCCCAGGCTATGGTTATGCTAAAGTTTCTAAAACAGAACGAGCGAAGTGGGGCAAGATGATCGAGGAATATCTGACGAGCAGGGAAAATCTTAGAGCAGTTGTCAGTCTAGTGGACGTTCGCCATGAGCCAAGTACAGACGACGTACAAATGTACGAATTTCTCAAATATTATGAAATACCAGTCATTGTCGTAGCCACGAAAGCTGACAAAGTTCCACGCGGCAAATGGAACAAGTATGAATCAGTCATTAAGAAAAAGTTAGATTTTGATAAAAATGATGATTTTATTATTTTTTCATCTGTTAATAAAGATGGTTTAGATGCAGCTTGGGATGCGATTTTGGAAAAAATTTAGGAATTGAAGAAAAACTGAGAATCATTTTCTCGGTTTTTTATAATGAATCTGTCACTAAATTGTAACTAAGAACTGGGAATTTTATGTTATAATCAAAATATATTATACTGGAGAAATAAGCTATGAGAAAGAAAAAATTGAAAAAAGGAATTTTAACAGTTCTAGCTTTGGTGACCGCTGCTTTATTGGTTAGTGCAGTTTTGTCCAAGCAAGTTCACCCAGCTAGTGCCAATGACGAGACTTACCAACGTCCGTTGACCCAAACAGAAGTGTTTATTTCACAAATTGGTGAGACTGCTCGTCAATTGGGACAAGAGAATGATTTGTATGCTTCGGTTATGATTGCACAAGCCATTCTGGAAAGCAATTCTGGACGTTCCGCTTTGTCAGCCGCTCCTCATCATAATTTATTTGGCATCAAAGGACAGTATGCTGGTCAGTCAGCCACAATGCCTACACTAGAAGATGATGGACAAGGAAATAGTTATAATGTCAATGCAGAATTTAGATCCTATCCAAGTTATGTTGAATCTTTACAAGACTATGTGGCGATTTTAAAACATAGCCGCTACACTTATGCTTGGAAGAGTAATACGACTAGCTATATGAATGCGACTGCTGCTTTAACAGGTGTCTATGCAACGGATACAAGCTATAATGTTAAGTTGAATAATTTGATTCAACAATATAATTTGACACAATACGATGTACCAAATGTGCAAGCAACCAATGTTGCAACAACTAACAAAGTCTACAATCCTTATCGCCAACAATACACAACACAAGAAGTGTTAGATTTGGATGTTGCTTGGGCAAATCGTCATCAATAATATTTTATTTGAAAGAAATTTAGTAGGAGAGAGCGACATCGTTCTTCTCCTTTTTATCTGGAATTCATCTAACAAAAATTCTCCTATAAAAATAATTGTATCCGCTAACAAATCACAGAGAAGGCTAGATTATGATAAAATAGAACTAGTTTTGTGTAGGAAAAGAGATTTCATGAAAGATTTATTTAAATATTTTAAAGGTTATATCAAGGAATCCTTGTTGGGGCCACTTTTTAAATTATTAGAAGCTAGTTTTGAACTATTGGTGCCAATTTTGATTGCAACAATTGTGGACCAAACAATCCCTAAAAAAGATAGTGTGCATCTTTATACCATGGTCTTTTTGTTGGTTGTCCTAGCATCATTTGGTGTTGTTGTGGCGGTTATTGCTCAATATTATTCTTCAAAAGCAGCGGTAGGATTTACACGTCAATTAACTAAAGATTTATATCAAAAAATCATGCGTTTGCCAAAAGCTAGTCGAGATAGCTTGACGACATCTAGTCTGGTCACTCGTTTAACAAGTGATACTTATCAAATTCAGACTGGTATCAATCAATTTCTTCGTCTTTTTTTGCGCGCGCCGATTATTGTTTTTGGCTCAATAATCATGGCATTTTTGATTAGTCCAAGTATTACAGTCTGGTTTTTACTCATGGTTGTCATCCTAACGGGCATTATCTATATCATGTCACGCTTGGTGAATCCGCTTTACGCTAAAATTCGCCAGATTACAGATAAAATTGTCAATATGACACGCCAGCAACTGCAAGGTATGCGTGTTATCTGTGCCTTTGGGCAAACAAATAAAGAAATTCATGAGTTTAGAGATACCAATGAAATTTATAAGACCTGGCAGATAAAAACAGGAGTTTGGTCTAGCTTGATGAGCCCGTTGACTTTTTTAGTGGTAAATAGCACGTTAGTCATGGTTATTTGGCATGGGAATCTAGTTATTGGACAGGATTTGCTGACGCAAGGGAAATTAGTCGCTTTAGTCAATTACCTTTTGCAAATTTTGATAGAACTGTTGAAACTAGCTATGCTCGTCACTTCTTTGAACCAAAGTTACATCAGCGCTGGACGAATCCAAGAGGTTTTTGAACAGGAAGAGGAAGATGTACTAGCAGAACTGTCAATACGGCATTCTGTTGGTGCTCAATCTATTTCTGCCGAAAATGTTACCTTTACCTATCCACAAGCTGCTAGTCCAGCTTTGGAAAATATTTCGTTTGACGTACTATCTGGTCAGACTTTGGGAGTGATTGGTGGAACAGGCTCAGGAAAATCAACCTTGGTGCAGCTCTTAGCGCATTTGTATACGATTGATACTGGTCAGTTGGCTATTTTCAAAAATGGTCGAAGCCCTCGAAATCTTAAAGAATGGCGCACTTGGATGAGTTTGGTGCCACAAAAAGCAGAATTGTTCCGCGGAACGATTCGCTCAAATTTATTGCTGGGTTTGGAAGACAAGGTGACGGATGAACAACTTTGGTGGGCTCTTGATATTGCGCAGGCTAGTGACTTTGTACAGGAAAAAGAAGGTCAGCTAGATGCAGTAGTAGAAGCTTTTGGTCGGAATTTTTCCGGTGGTCAACGCCAACGGTTGACGATTGCGCGCGCTATTTTACAAAAAGCACCTTTTCTGGTGCTGGATGATTCCACTTCGGCACTTGATTATTTAACAGAAGCTAAACTATTGCAAGCGATTAAAGAGCAGTTAAAGAACACAAGTTTGATTTTAATTTCACAGCGAACCAATAGCTTGCGTGCAGCTGATCAGATACTTGTCTTGGACAAGGGTCGGCAGGTCGCTCTTGGCAAACATGAAGATTTGCTTCAAACGAGCGCTATTTATCGAGAAATTCATCTCTCACAACATAGTAAGGAGGAAAAGCATGAAAACGAGGTATTCTAAAAGTGGTCTGAAACGCCTTGCAAGTGATTTGTTGCAACAGCGCTGGCTTTTCCTACTAGCTACAATTGGAACAATTGTTCAGGTTGCTTTGACCATTTATTTGCCAATTTTGATTGGGAATGCAGTTGATAGTGTTCTACTTCCTGATGCAAGTCAGCATTTGCTTCCAATTCTCTCGAAAATGGGTATGGTGATTGTTGCCAATACAGCGATTCAATGGCTCAATCCTTTAATCTATAATCAGTTGATTTATAGTTATAGTCAGAAACTTCGGGACGCAGTTATTCAAAAAATTCATCGACTTCCCTTGGCTTATCTTGATCATCAAGGGAGTGGTGATTTAGTGAGTCGCTTGACGACGGACGTGGAGCAGTTAAATAATGGTCTGCTCATGGTCTTCAATCAGTTTTTTGTAGGCGTGTTGACTATTCTTGTAACGATTGTAACAATGGCAAGGATTGACTTTTTCATGATGATATTAGTCTTGCTTTTAACTCCCTTATCTATGCTGATTGCGCGTTTTATTGCCCGTAAAAGTTACAAGCTGTTTCAAAAACAAACAACAGCTCGAGGGCTGCAGACGCAGCTCATTGAAGAAAGTTTCTCTCAAGAAAGTTTGATTCACAGTTTCAATGCCCAAGAGCAATTCATTACGGATTTTACAAAGGGCAATGAGAGCTATGCGGACTATTCTCAGGATGCTATCTTTTATTCCTCTACTGTCAATCCAGCGACGCGCTTCGTGAATGCTCTTATTTATGCCATTGTTGTTGGATTTGGTGCGGTTCGTATCATTAATGGCTCTGGTTTCACAGTTGGACAATTAGTGACATTCTTAAATTATGTCAACCAATACACCAAACCATTCAACGATATTTCGTCTGTTATGGCTGAATTACAAAGTGCCCTTGCTTGTGCAGAGCGTTTGTACATGATTTTAGATGAAAAAGAAGTTGTGGAAACTGGAAAAGAAGAACTCACGAGTGAAGCAGTACGGGGTGCGATTCATTTTGAGCACGTCCGTTTTGGTTATGAAAAAGATAAACCTTTGATTCACGATTTAAACATGACCGTTCCAGCAGGAAGCAAAGTTGCTATTGTCGGGCCAACTGGTGCTGGAAAATCGACTTTAATCAATCTCCTCATGCGTTTTTATAATGTAGATGCGGGTAAGATTAAGTTAGACGACAGAGATATTTCAGATTATACCAGAGTCTCATTTCGCCAGCAGTTTGGTATGGTTTTACAAGAAACATGGCTGAAGACGGGGACAATTCATGAAAATATTGCTTTTGGGCGACCAGAGGCTAGCCGAGAAGAAGTAATTGCAGCAGCTAAAGCTGCTAATGCTCATTTCTTTATTCAGCAATTGCCACATGGCTACGATACTTATCTAGCAGATGCGGGAGATTCTTTGTCACAAGGACAACGGCAGTTGTTGACCATTGCGCGTGTTTTTCTAGCGGTTCCTAAAATCCTGATTTTGGATGAGGCAACATCCTCTATTGATACGCGGACTGAAGTACTCATTCAAGAGGCTTTTAATAAGCTGATGGTGGGAAGAACCAGTTTTATCATTGCTCATCGCTTGTCTACCATTCAGAATGCAGATATCATTTTAGTGTTGGTTGACGGAGATATTGTGGAACATGGCAGTCATCAAGAGCTGATGCGAGCACAAGGCGTTTATTACCAAATGCAGACAGCTCAAGGGAACTTGGCTGTTTAAGATCGACTAGGAGAACAAACTTATAGCTGTTCTTTGCGGACTGGCTCTATTCCTGTCTCAGTCAAGCGATAGATTTTCTGACAAACTTCTTTGAGAAAGGTGCGGTCATGTGAAACGGTAATGATAGCGCCGTTATAATCTGTAAAAAGTTTTCGTACTTGTGGCTGAGAAGTGGGAGAAAAGTTGCGTGTCGGCTCATCTAGCAACAAGACATTTGCTTGATCTAATACCATTTTTAGAAGCAGTAATTTAGCTTTTTGTCCACCAGATAGCTGGGAAATAGAATGTTGCACTTCATTGCGCGTGAATTGCAGACTGGCTAGGTGGGTGAGGATTTTTTCTCGCTCAATACCCTCTCTTGTGGATGTTAGAAAATCTATTGGAGAATCGACTTCGTTTAAACTATCAGGATAGTTTTGAGGCATATATCCTAGTGTAATGCCTCTCTTTTCTTTCAGTAGATGTCGCAGTTCTTTGAGAAAAGTAGATTTACCGACACCATTTTTACCAATAATCCCAATCTTTTCCTGCCCTAAGAGTTCAAAATTTATATTTTGGGCTAAAGTGCGCTCTCCTACCTTCAAACACATTTGCTCGAGAGTGACTACTCTTTTTGTAGATGGCAGAGGAGTGATAGCAGGAAATTTCAGATTGATAGCATCTGCCTGTATTGGCAATTCTGTCAGTTCAGACGCTTCTCTCTCAAATCGTTTGCCCTGTGAGAGGACGTTTTTCATTTTTTTAGCCACTAATCTCCCAGCCGTGCTATCATGAGTGTTGCGCAGCACGTGCTCCACACTTTGTTTGACGCGGCGATGTTTTTCCATTGTTTTTTGATATTCTTCTCGTTCTTTTTTTGCATCTTTAGTTTGCTTTTCAAATGCGGTCTGTCTTTGCTGGCTGTAATTTTCATAATCAAGATTCTGTACGGTCGTCCGAGCTTTTTGCTTTTTCTTAACCAATTCCAAATGCACGATTTTTGTTGCTGCATGACTTAAAAGACTTTCATCATGTGAAACAAACATGACTGTTTGAGGTGTATTTTGCAAAAAATTCTCCAGCCAAATCATAGTATCGATGTCTAAATCATTAGAAGGTTCATCTAAAAAGAGAATGTCCCAATTTGTAGAGAGGATTTTTAAAAGCTGCACTTTTAATGTTTCACCACCGGATAAAGTGGCTATTGTTTGCTGACTAGTAAAACGTTCGCTATCAAAATGTAATTCTTGAGCAAAGCGGTAAAGTTTGCTGTAATCTAAGTCTACGTTCAAATCGCCAAAGAAGTAATCGTTGAGGGAGAGCCTTCTTTCATTTTCAGGCAAAGTTTGCGGCAAATAAGCATAATGACTATAGCTTTTCTGAATCTCTCCGGTATAGCTAATATAATCTGAAACAAATCTTTCATCCATAAGTAGTTTTAGAAGGGTCGATTTTCCATTTCCTTCTTCTCCGATAATGCCGGCTTTATCGCCTGCATTGACAGTAAGTGATAAATCGCTAACTAAGTCTTTCAAATCTTTTAAATGGGTAATAGTTAAATGTCGAATTTGTAGCATACAAGTCTCCTTTTGATGTTCATTGTCATTTTAGAGCTAAGAAAAACAGCCCTATTTATCTAGTAGAGCTGTTCTTGTTTTTGGATTGCCAACAAACATTACAAAACGGAGTAGTTTGCAACGAATATATTTATCATTGAGAAGTTTGAAAAAATTTTCTTTTATGAAAAATAGGCAAGAGCATAACAAAAAATCTACTAGATAAAGTTTCCTTTAAGCAATAGATTTCTTGTACATAAACTCCTTACCTCCGAATTTTACTGATTTTAGTGTAGCAAAAAAGGCGTTAAATGTCAAAAGAGTACCGAGAAAAAAGTTTGTCACCAACAATAAATTGAATATAAATGCAAAAAAGAGTTTGGGACAAAAAGATTTTAATTTTTAAAAATCTCAATTATTAAGCCCTTCAAATCTATAATTAAATGCGAAAAGCGAACAAAGCAGAATTCTGATTACCAGAAAACTAGTTTTGTTCGCTTTTTATATTTGAGGTCGGACTTTTGTCCCAGCCTCTAAAGTAGTATTACACATTCAAGACTTTGTCCAAGAAGTCTTTGAGGCGTGGGTGTTGTGGATTGTCAAAGATTTGGTCGGGTTTGCCGTCTTCTAAGAATTCTCCGTCAGCTGTGAAGATGACACGGTTGGCTACTTGACGAGCAAATCCCATTTCATGAGTCACGATAATCATGGTCATGCCTTGCTTGGCCAATTCTTTCATAACATTGAGAACATCTCCAACCATTTCGGGATCAAGAGCAGAAGTAGGTTCGTCAAAGAGCATAATATCAGGATTCATAGCAAGTCCACGTGCAATCGCCACACGTTGTTTTTGTCCACCTGAGAGACTGTCTGGCATGGCATCAGCTTTATCAGAGAGACCGACTTTTTCTAATAATTCCATACCAAGTTTATCTGCTTCAGCTTGTGTCATCCGTTTATGCTCGACAGGAGCAAAGGTGATATTTTCCAAAACTGTCATGTGAGGGAAGAGATTGAAGTGTTGGAAAACCATGCCGATATTTTCACGAACCAAGTCGACATCTGTTTTTTTGTCAGTTAGGTCGAAACCGTCCACGGTAATAGAGCCGCTTGTAACTTCTTCAAGCAGGTTTAGGCTACGTAGAAAAGTTGATTTTCCAGAGCCAGAGGGGCCGATGATGCAGACCACATCTCCTTCGTAGAATTTCGTTGTGATTCCTTTTAGGACTTCATTTTCCCCATAGTATTTATGCAAATCATTGACATCAATTTTTAATTTAGCCATTATTTAATCCTCTTTTCTAAGCGTTTTGCAAGTCTCGTTAAAAGAGTGATGATAATCAAGTAAAAGACTGCTAGGATGGCATACATTTTGAAGCTTTGATAGTTACGAGCAATGATGATTTTACCTGTTTGGAAAAGTTCAACAAGACCGATAGCAGAGACGATTGTAGTATCTTTCAAAGCGATAACAAACTGATTGACGAAGTTTGGTAACATGATTTTTGTTGCTTGTGGCAGAATAATCTTTCTCATTGTCTTGGAATAAGAAATACCAAGACTGCGACTGGCTTCCATTTGTCCAGCTGGAACAGCTTGAATCCCACCACGGACAATTTCTGCAATATAAGCACCTGCATTGAGAGAAAGAGCAATTGTACCAGCTACAAAATCGTTAATCGGACTTTGATGCCCTGTCATTGATTCAATGAGATTTGGAATGCCCCAGAAGATAAAGGCTGCGAGAATCATAAGTGGGATTCCACGGATGACATCCACGAAGATTTCTGAGATGACGCGGAGGGCTTTGACGGGACTCACGCTAAACATTCCAAAGATGATGCCGATGACCATAGCAATAGCAAATGACAGAAGCGCAAGAGCAATGGTGATACCAAGTCCGCTTAACAATTGTTTATAGTTGTTTTGGAGAAGCCCCCAAATGGTTGTTTCATCAACTGTACTGTCTGAAGAGCTAGAAGCAGAGCTAGTCTTTTTCAAATATTTATCAAGAATTTTTTGATATTGACCGTTCTTTTTAATATTTGCCAAACCATTGTTAAACATTTGGATCAATTCAGGATTACTACCTTTTTTCACTGCAAAAGCAGTATCTCCGATAGGGGTTCCCTTGATTGGAGTTTTTAGTTTTTGACCTTGACTAATGGAATATTTGACAACAGGTTCATCGTCCATAACGGCGTCCACAGAGCCAGAGTTTAAACTGTCATACATAGAAGAAGCGTCAGCGAATGTCTTGATTTTATAGCCATACTTGTTTTGATTTTCTGTTAAGAAGGTTTGCGAAGCAGTACCATTTTTAACGCCGACTGTTTTGCCTTTCAAGTCTTTATATGAAGCAATTGTGCTAGATTCTTTAACAGCAAGGATTGCATTTGCAGTATAATATGGTTCTGAGAAATCAAAGGTCTCTTTACGAGCATCTGTCACAGACATTCCTGCAATCATTCCATCAGCTTGTCCAGATTGTACAGCATTTAAAGCGGCATCAAATCCGGGATTTGTGATTTCAATTGTGAAACCTTGGTCTTTGGCAATGGCTTTTATCAAATCCATGTCAATCCCAGTATATTTATTGTTGCTGTCTTGGAAGACGAATGGTGCAAAGGAAGAGTCACTCGCAATGGTATATGTTGATTTTACAGGAGTAGCTTTTTGACCAGCAGGAGTAGTGGTTTCAGGAGTAGAACTAGTTGTTTTCGTAGTTGTAGAACTTGTCCATTTTGTGATGATTTTGTCAAGAGAACCATCTTTTTTCATTTGAGCAAGTGCTTCGTTAAATTCTGTTATCAGATATTCATACTTGCTTCCCTTTTTGACACCAAAAGCAAAACTACCAACAGCCTCTCCTTTTATAGAGATTTTTAAATTTTGACCTTGTTTAATAGCATACTCAATGACTGGTTGGTCGTCCATCATGGCATCAATCGAACCAGAATTCAAGCTGTTGTAAGTCAAATCAGTTGTGTCAAATGTTTTGATAGTAAATTTGTATTTGTTTTTGATTTTTTCTAGAAAGCGTTGAGAGGCAGTTCCGTTTTTAACCCCAACAGTTTTCCCTTTTAATTGGGAATAACTTCTGATTGTATTGGCTTTAGTTGTTGCAATGACAACTTTTGTATCATAATAAGTATCAGACAT
The DNA here is from genome assembly GCF_001814695.1 of Streptococcus sp. HMSC066E07. Classification (NCBI taxonomy): domain Bacteria; kingdom Bacillati; phylum Bacillota; class Bacilli; order Lactobacillales; family Streptococcaceae; genus Streptococcus; species Streptococcus sp. HMSC066E07. Next base: position 204,098 of record NZ_KV817430.1, on the reverse strand, counting down.
AGTGAAGACTTTTTCGCGATCTTTGGTCTTTGTCATGCCAGCCATGATAGCATCTGCTTGACCAGACTGAACAGCGTTAACGGCTGCGTCAAAGCCAGGGAAAGTCATATTGATGTCCCAACCTTTTAGTTCAGCAACTTTATTGATGATATCTACATCAATACCTTTATAAGTTTGATCGGAATCTTTAAATTCAAAAGGTGCGTAAGCTGTATCAGATACTACTTTGATTGTATCAGCATGAATGCTTGTTGCTGCAAAGAGTGGTAGTAAAGCTAACAAAAAAGTTATGATTTTTTTCTTCATGAGTCTCTCCTTTAAAGAATATTTTTAAATTATACCAAAAATATCTTTAAAATACAAATATTTTGTATTTTAATGTTAGATTTTATAACATATACGAAAATTTCTTTTTTGATTTGCGTAAAATAAATATGATATAATAATAAAAAATAGAAAGGGAATTTTATGTTTAAATTTCGTATGCTTGATAATGTGAAACAGTCCCGTTACATTCCACCTATTTGGTTGGCAGTTATTCTCTCGATTGTTTTTGTTTATGGAGGTGAAATTGTCGGCGGGCTTGCATTGGTCCCAATTTCGATACTGCTGGGTCTTGTGTTTGGCCTTGTTCATTCTGGGGCAGGCTTTGTAATGATACAAGAACTGATATCGCATTATATGATTTTCATTCAACTCTTCCTCTTTTTCTTTATTTCTTTGGCTCTCTTTCTTTGGGTGAAATGCGTTGAAAAAAGACCTTTTTCAAGTCTTGGTTTTTTTAAGGAAAATTGGTTTAAAGAATTAGGAAAAGGTTTTTTGATTGGAGCGGCACAGTTTTCTCTCATAGTTGTCTTACTTTTGATGACAGGTGTAGGTAGGTTAGAACTCAACCATCTTAGTTTGGAGCCATTTCTCTTTATCATCGCCCTGATTCCGTTTTGGATGTTACAAGGAGGAACAGAAGAACTGGTGACGCGTGGTTGGCTATTTTCGACAGTTACTGCCAAGTCAAATATTTTGGTCGGTATTTTAATCTCTGCTAACCTATTTGGTGCTCTCCATTTACTAAATCCTGGTGTGACGCTTCTTTCGATTGTCAATATTATTCTCGATGGTGCTTTTGCTTGTTTTTACATGCTAAAAACTGACAATATGTGGGGGCTGGCTGGTATTCACGGTGCTTGGAATTTTGTTCAAGGTAACATTTATGGTATTCAGGTCAGTGGTCAGGGAGCAGAAACTTCCGTCTTTGCTTACAATACGAAATCCAACGTAGATTGGCTTTCGGGTGGGGCTTTTGGAGCAGAAGGATCTATTTTCACCAGTCTGGTGTTAATTCTCAGCATTTTCTATCTGTATTGGTCTCTTAAAAAAGAAGATAAATTACCAGCAGCATTACAATTTAGAAAATCAAATCTCACTTAGTTTTACTAGGTGGGCTTCTTATTATCCTAAGTCAGTGATATTTTTAGAAATATGATAAAATAAGAGAAGATTGTATAGAGGAAAAGAATAATGATAAATAGAATTACGGACAATAAATTTAAACTGGTTTCTAAGTATGAGCCCTCAGGAGATCAACCACAGGCGATTGAGCAATTAGTGGATAATATAGAGGGTGGTGAGAAAGCTCAGATTCTCATGGGAGCGACAGGAACTGGGAAGACCTATACTATGAGTCAGGTTATTCAAAAGGTTAATAAACCGACCTTAGTCATCGCTCATAATAAAACTCTGGCAGGTCAGCTTTATGGGGAATTTAAGGAATTTTTCCCTGACAATGCGGTCGAATACTTTGTGTCTTACTATGATTACTATCAACCGGAAGCCTATGTGCCTTCCAGTGATACCTATATTGAGAAGGACAGCTCTGTCAATGATGAGATTGACAAGCTTCGTCACTCAGCAACCTCGGCTCTCTTGGAACGCAACGATGTGATTGTAGTGGCGTCAGTCAGCTGCATTTATGGTCTGGGTTCACCTAAGGAATACTCCGATAGCGTGGTCAGTCTGCGACCTGGTTTGGAGATTTCACGGGATAAACTTCTCAATGATTTGGTGGATATCCAGTTTGAGCGTAATGATATTGATTTTCAGCGGGGAAAATTCCGTGTGCGTGGTGATGTAGTAGAAATTTTTCCGGCTTCTCGCGATGAACATGCCTTTCGGGTGGAATTTTTCGGAGATGAAATTGACCGTATTCGAGAAGTAGAAGCGTTGACGGGACAAGTTTTGGGTGAAGTGGATCATTTAGCCATTTTTCCTGCTACTCACTTTATGACAAATGACGAAAATATGGAGATTGCCATTGCCAAGATTCAAGCGGAATTAGAAGAACAACTAGCCTTTTTTGAAAAGGAAGGGAAACTTTTAGAAGCTCAGCGGCTGAAACAAAGAACTGACTATGATATTGAAATGCTGCGCGAAATGGGCTACACGAATGGCGTAGAGAATTATTCTCGCCATATGGACGGACGGAGCGAAGGTGAGCCACCTTACACTTTACTAGATTTCTTCCCTGATGATTTTTTAATCATGGTGGACGAAAGTCATATGACGATGGGGCAAATCAAGGGTATGTATAATGGTGACCGCTCACGGAAGGAGATGTTGGTTAATTATGGATTTCGCTTGCCTTCTGCCTTGGATAACCGCCCGCTGCGTCGGGAGGAGTTTGAAAGTCATGTTCATCAGATTGTCTATGTATCTGCGACACCGGGCGACTATGAGCGGGAGCAGACGGATACAGTGATTGAGCAGATTATTCGACCAACTGGTCTGCTGGATCCAGAAGTAGAAGTGCGTCCGACTATGGGACAAATAGATGATCTTTTAGGCGAAATCAATGCGCGTGCAGAGAAGAATGAGCGGACCTTTATCACGACGTTGACTAAAAAGATTGCAGAAGATCTGACGGATTACTTTAAAGAAATGGGTGTTAAGGTCAAATACATGCACTCAGATATCAAGACCTTAGAGCGGACAGAAATTATCCGCGACCTGCGGTTAGGTGTCTTTGATGTTTTAGTCGGAATTAACCTGTTGCGTGAGGGAATTGATGTGCCAGAGGTTAGTCTGGTTGCCATTCTTGATGCAGACAAGGAAGGTTTCTTACGTAATGAGCGTGGTTTGATCCAAACTATTGGTCGGGCTGCCCGCAACAGTGAGGGTCATGTCATCATGTATGCGGACACGGTGACTGACTCCATGCAGAAGGCTATGGACGAGACCGCTCGCCGTCGTCAAATTCAGATGGCTTATAATGAAGAACATGGTATTGTACCGCAAACAATCCAGAAAGAAATTCGTGACCTAATCAGTGTAACCAAATCTGTCCTGCCAGACAAAGAAGAAATTGTCGAAATCGAAAGCCTCAACAAGCAAGAGCGCAAGGATATGATCAAGAAACTAGAAGGTCAGATGCAAGAAGCTGCAGGACTTCTCGACTTCGAACTGGCTGCACAGATTCGCGATATGATTTTAGATATAAAGGCAGTGGATTAGAAAGACAAACAAAGCAAGAAGGGAAGAAGAATGCGTTATATTCTCTTACTTCGCGGCATCAATGTCGGTGGGAAAAAAAACAAGGTTATCATGTCTGATTTGAAGGCCGATTTGGCGGAGCTGGGCTTTGAGAACCCTATCTCCTACATCAACAGTGGCAATCTCTTTTTTGACAGTCAGGAGCACGAGGAAAAGATTAGGACGATTTTGACGGCTTATTTCAGTTAATCCTATGACTTTCCAATCCCTTTTGTCCTGCTCGGCTCTGCTATTCTCTAAGAAGAAGTGGCAAAACTGTCTGCTTGGTGGCAGGATGAGGCAGCCTATCGGCGCGATGTCCTCTTTTACCTGCTGGAAGCCAGTCGCGAGCAGATAGAGGGGCGGGGAGCTGCTGCATTTCGGTCAGATAGCCTTCTTTTACAGAAATAGCGATCAGGCTGACTATCTCAAGTCCAACTACCACAAGAAGCTACTCAAATCTAGCTTTTACAAGTCTTTGACTATTCGCAATGGGAAAACCTTTCAGAAAATTTTGGAGTTGGCAGATACTAGTTAAAGAGGCATTATTTTGTTTTTTTGGAAAACTAATGACAAATTGTTAATGAATATATATGTTTGAATAAAGAAAAAGAGTTTTTACTTTTATTTTCATCATGCTGAAAACATTCAATAGATAGGAGAATTTATGATTGAATTTAAGAATGTTACAAAAGTGTACGATGACAAGATAGCGTTGAATCATCTGAATTTAACGCTTCAGAGTGGAGAAATTGTAGGATTAATTGGACACAATGGTGCTGGAAAATCAACAACGATTAAATCATTGGTTAGTGTGATTAATCCAACGCATGGTCAGATTTTTGTGGATGGCAAGGAATTAGCAGCTAATCGGTTGGAAATCAAGAAGAAAATTGGTTATGTAGCTGATTCGCCAGATTTGTTTTTACGTCTGACAGCAAATGAATTCTGGGAATTGGTTGGAACTTCTTATGATATGAGTCCTTCAGATTATGAGAAACGTTTAACGGATCTACTGGAATTATTTGATTTTACAGCTCATCGCTATGAAGTTATTGAATCGTTTTCACATGGAATGCGACAAAAAGTATTTGTCATTGGTGCTCTTTTGTCTGATCCAGATATCTGGGTGTTGGATGAGCCTTTAACTGGTTTGGATCCGCAGGCGGCTTTTGACCTTAAGCAAATGATGCGAGAGCATGCAGATAAAGGGAATACTGTTTTGTTCTCAACCCATGTTTTAGAAGTGGCAGAGCAATTGTGTGACCGTATTGCCATTCTCAAAAAGGGAGAATTGTTGTTTTACGGTACGATTGAGGAATTGAAAGGTCAACATCCTGAAAAATCATTAGAAAGTATTTACCTCAGTTTGGCTGGTCGTAGAGAAGAGGTGAGTCCTGATGCGTCTTAAAGCGATTCGATCCCTCATTCATGCAAATATCATTTATACGACGCAATCAACTAGGCTTTCTAGTTATCGTAAAAAACAGCAAAAAAATCCAAAGAAAAAAGGAAATGTTGCTAGAAATCTAGTGATGAACTATCTCTACGTTGGAATTTTGTATGCTTGTATATTTGGTGTACAGGGTGCTTTTTTACCGCTTGCTCAAAATCCAGGGCTGTTTTCGAATTTTGTCAGCATCTTTTATCTTTTCATCTTTGCACAGGGATTTCTTTCCTTTTACAATGTTTTTTATGAAAGTAAAGACTTGCAAGCTTACCGACCTTATGCCTTTAGTGAGAGCGAAATTATGGTTGGGAAAGGATTTTCTGTTCTTTTAACTACTTTAATGGGAGTGTTTCCCATTGTTATTTACTTTATTGGTTTGCAAATGCAATCAGGTCAACCAATCTGGCTTGCAATCCCTATTCTGCTTATTTCGTTAGGAGTACTGTTTTCGACACTTATTTTCCTTCTTTTGGTTGGTGTTCATTTTATTACAAAAACAACTATTTTTAGGAAATACAAAAAACTTGCCTCTAATATTTTATTGGCTCTTGCTACAATAATGGCTTTTGGTGCGATTTTATTGGTGAATTTGCAAAATAACTCTAACGTTAAAAACGCAATATTGCAGGATCAACCTGCTTATTTTCCGCCAATGACGATTTTTCATGCTTTCAGTATGCAACCTTTTGCTTTGAATTCCTTGCTGGGAATGGGAGCTTGGGTAGTCGTAGCTGCTATATTATTTATAATTGTTAAGCGAAAGGTTTTACCAGAATTTTATGAAGCTGCAATGACCACAACAGCAACGGTCAATAGACAAAAACGAACGAAAATTTTCAAGATGAATGGACTTAGGAACTTTCCGCAGTTTGTGTTGCGCTATCAATTAAACCTAATCAGTGATGGCTCCGTCTTATTACAAACTCTTTTGATGCCTAGTGTGTTACCTTATTTTATTCTAATTCCGTTAATGGCTAGTTTTATGCAGTATCGTGAAATGATTTCTCCTTATTTGACAACCAGATTTGCTTTTCCACTGATGTTGATAGCAACATTTGTAGCAAGTTTAAATACAGGTGGAGCAAATTTAACAGGAATTGGCATTTCACTTGAACGTGAAAATTATGATTATTTGAAAGTATTACCTTTTGATATGGCACGTTATCTTAAACTTAAGTTTTGGAATTTATTTGTCATTCAATCCATTTTACCATTCATTTTATTGACAATTTTTTCCTTTGTTGTCGGCGTGCAACCAGTTGCTATTGTCTTGATGATTGTAGCTTGGACATTGACCTGTTTAGCATGGAGTGCATGGGGATATCATCGTGATAAACGCCTACAAGTGACCAATTGGTCAAATGTGACGGAATTATTTAATCGTGAAAATAATTCACTAAAGATGATTTTAGGAATTGTTGCTATGATTATTTACATAATCATTATTGCAATAAGCGCTTATTTCATTCTTGTATCACCAGATTTAGTGGGCTATTTGTTAGCAGGTACTTTTCTGATTGCTCTTGCAATGATGGCATTTTTACTGATCAATTATTATTTGAAAAAAGTTCAAACTGAAGTAGAAAATTAAGCTGAAAATTTTTGAATATTTACTATGTTTTTATTGCTTAGCAAGAATATATTGATAAGAGATCTATGTATTTTAGTGTGTGCTTTGAAACATCTATATACTAAATTTATGCTATAATAAATGCTATGTATACCAAACCAACTTCTGCCTATGTACACATTCCGTTTTGTACTCAAATTTGTTATTATTGTGATTTCTCTAAGGTCTTTATCAAAAATCAGCCAGTTGACGCCTACTTAGAGCACTTGCTTCAAGAATATACTTCTTATGATATAAAGCATTTACAGACGCTTTATATCGGTGGTGGGACACCGACAGCTCTTTCAGCGAAGCAGCTGGAGTTTTTATTGGCAGAGCTGACGAAAAAGCTGGATTTGTCATTGTTAGAAGAACTGACTATTGAAGCTAATCCAGGAGATTTGGATCCGGATAAGATTGCTGTTTTAAAAGATTCGGCTGTTAACCGAGTGTCTTTGGGTGTTCAGACTTTTGACAATCGCATGCTCAAGCAAATTGGGCGTAGCCATTTAGAGAAAGATATTTATGAAAATATCACTAATCTGAAGTTCGCTGGTTTTGATAATATCTCTATTGATTTGATCTATGCACTGCCCAAGCAGACCATGGACAACGTGCGGGAAAATGTGGCCAAGGCCATTGCACTAGATATCCCTCACATGAGTCTTTATAGCTTAATTCTAGAAAATCACACGGTTTTTATGAACCGGATGCGGCGTGGAAAGCTGCCTTTACCGAAGGAGGACTTGGAAGCAGAGATGTTTGAGTATATCATTGAGGAGTTGGAAAAAGCTGGGTTTGAACACTATGAGATTTCTAACTTTTCTAAACCAGGTTTTGAGAGTCAACACAATCTCATGTACTGGGATAATGCGGAATATTTTGGTATTGGGGCAGGGGCTTCTGGTTATGTCAATGGGGTTCGCTACAAGAATCATGGTCCGATTCGTCATTATTTAGAGGCGGTTGAAAAAGGCAATGCGCGTGTGAATGAAGAACATCTGAGTAAGCAAGAGATGATGGAAGAAGAAATGTTTCTGGGCTTGCGCAAAAAGTCAGGTGTTTCTAAAAAGCGTTTTGAAGAAAAATTTGGCATTTCTTTTGAGCAGCAGTACGGTCATGTAGTAACTGAACTTATTGAGCAAGGACTCTTAGTACCTGACAAAGAAATCGTTCGTATGACTAAAAAGGGTCTATTTTTGGGTGATACGGTCGCAGAGAAATTTATATTGGAGTAAATTATGGGTTTAACTTATCAAACGAAAATGAAAATTCCGTTTGACATGGCGGATATGAATGGTCATATCAAGTTGCCTGCTGTCATTTTGCTGTCCTTACAGGTATCAGGTTTGCAGTCTATTGACTTGGGGATTAGCGACCAGTATATGCTGGAGAAATACAATCTGGTCTGGATTATTACTGACTATGATATCGATGTGGTACGGCTGCCTAAATTTGGTGAAGAAATGACGATTGAAACAGAAGCGCTTTCCTATAATCGTCTCTTTTGTTATCGTCGTTTTACCGTTTTTGATGAAAATGATGTTGCCGTGATTGAAATGATGGCTACCTTTGTTCTTATGGACAGAGACAGTCGAAAAGTGCATGCTGTAGAGCCAAAGATTGTCGCACCTTATGAAGCAGAATTTTCTAAAAAGTTGATTCGTGGTCCAAAATATCCAGAACTGAAAGATTCGACCAGTAAAGATTATCATGTTCGGTTTTATGATTTAGACATGAATGGTCATGTCAACAACAGCAAGTATTTGGACTGGATTTTTGAAGTTATGGGAGCTGATTTTCTCATGAAATACGTTCCCAAAAAAGTTCACCTCAAGTATGTCAAGGAAGTACGACCTGGTGGGCAGATTACCTCTAGCTATGATTTGAATGGATTAGAGAGCAATCATCAGATTTCCAGCGATGGTGATACCAATGCACAAGCTATGGTAACTTGGCAAGAAATTTCATAAGAGAAACAATAGAAAGAGAAGTATGACCTACAAAGGATATTTAATTGATTTAGACGGAACGATTTATAAAGGAAAAGACCGTATTCCTACGGGTGAAGCTTTTGTCCATGAATTACAACGACGCAACATTCCATATTTATTTGTGACGAACAATACAACACGTACTCCTGAGACTGTTCAAACAATGCTAGCGGAACAATTCAATGTTGAAACGCCGATTGAAACGATTTATACAGCGACTTTAGCAACGGTTGACTACTTAAATGATAAAAATCTAGGCAAGAAAGTCTATGTTATCGGTGATGTCGGACTTAAGCAAGCCATTGCAGAAGCTGGCTATGTCGAAGATACTGATAACCCAGATTATGTAGTTGTTGGATTGGACTGGGAAGTGGACTATGAAAAATTGTCAATTGCTACTTTAGCTATTCAAAAGGGAGCTCATTTCGTAGGAACCAATCCAGATCTTAATATTCCGACAGAGCGCGGTCTCATGCCTGGAGCAGGATCGATTATTACTCTCATTGAAGTAGCAACTCGTGTGAAACCTGTTTATATCGGGAAGCCAAATGCAATTATCATGGAAAAGGCGGTTGAGCATCTAGGACTACCACGCGAGGAAGTGATAATGGTTGGGGATAATTACCTGACGGACATTCGGGCTGGGATTGACAATGGTATCCCTACGCTTCTGGTGACAACTGGCTTTACGAAACCAGAAGAAGTGCCAGGCTTGCCAATCCAACCAGATTATGTACTTTCTAGCCTAGCGGAGTGGGATTTTGATGCGCACTAAACTGACCTTTTGGCTGAGTATGCTCTGCTTTTTAGCAACAGCCATTTTGTTGACCATTTATCTGACTTGGCTGTTTTATCCTTTGGAAATTTCTTGGTTGCATTTAGAAAATCAAGTTTACCTCAAATCTGCAACCATTCAGCACAATTTCAATATTTTGATGAATTACCTAACCAATCCATTTCAGCAAAAGCTCTCCATGCCTGATTTTCGCTCATCAGCAGCAGGCCTGCACCATTTTCAAGTCGTGAAATATCTTTTTCATTTGGCGCAAGTTGTTTTTCTAGCAACCTTACCAGCGGTTTATTTGTTTGTAAAAAACATTATAAAAAAAAGCTATCTATCTGTCTTTTCAAAGGCGATTTTAGCTATTATTTGGTTGCCTATTGTAATTGCTGGTGTGGCGCTGGGGATTGGCTTTGATGCGTTTTTCACTCTCTTTCATCAGATTTTATTTGCTGGGGATAATACTTGGTTATTTGACCCTGCTAAAGATCCTGTTATTTGGATATTGCCAGAAGAATTTTTCCTCCACGCCTTTCTTTTGTTTTTTGTTCTTTATGAAGGTTTTGCTGTGGGGCTATACCTGTGGAGTCGAAAAAGCTATTTGAAGAAGGAGGGAAACTGATGCTAGTCAATCAGCAAGTACGAAAAGATATTGGTTTGTTCTCTGCTTTATGTCTACTGTATGTGGTCGTAATGGCAATGATTGGTCTGATTTATCAAACGATTGTAACCTTGTTTCAAGCGATTCGTTATTCCGGAAATCTTGAGAGAATCCAAAAAGCAACGGAAAGTTTTATGTCACGCGATGGTAGTTATTATCTAATTGCTGTCTGTGCAGGAGTTTTTATCTTTTGGTTGTATCGGGATGGTAAATTATTTAAGTCTGATTTACGAACGCAGAAAAGAGTCATGACTCCAAAAACGTTTGGACTAGTTTTATTTTTTTTACTTCTGGGTCAATTAGGGTTCGTCTTATTTAATCAGATTTTTGAAACAATCTTTAATTTATTTGGTTTTACTATGCTTAAAGCTGTCGAATCAGCTTCGGCAGGTTCAGATAGTGTTTCTATGTTTTTGTATGCAGGTTTTTTCGGTCCTGTTTCAGAAGAGTTGATTTTTCGCGGGGCGGGCTTACGAACATTTGAAAAATATGGAAAAGTCTTTGCGATTCTGATGTCTTCCCTCATATTTGGTTTATTTCATGGGAATATCCCGCAGTTCTTTTTTGCAGCTTTTGTTGGAATTGTCTTCTCTTATGTGACCTTGGAGTATTCAATTCTCTGGGCAATGGTTTTTCACGTTTTTAATAACTTGGTCATCGGAGATGGTTTAACTTATTTGTATTCGTTTTTGCCGGACGATATAGGTGGTCTTTTACACTTATTTATCCTGCTAATTGGTGCAAGTATCGCAGTAATTTTCCTGCTAAAAAACAAAATAGACATAAAAATGTATGTACAAGAAAATCGTTCATTTTCAGGAACCTATAGGCAAGCTTTTCGTTCTGTTTGGTTCTGGATTTTTGCAATCTTCATGTTTTTAACATCTTTGACCTTAATAAGTCATTTGTGAAAGAAGATTTTTGAAAGGACTTTCAACTTTCTTTCATTTATGATAAAATAAAGGTAACAAAAGAGGAGCGTATCAATCATGGAACAAACATTTTTTATTATAAAACCAGACGGCGTAAAACGTGGCTTGGTTGGAGAAGTACTGAAGCGCGTAGAACAACGTGGTTACAAAATCGAACGTTTGGAAATGAGAACCAATGTTTCAAATGAGTTAATTGATCAGCATTATGAAGCCCTATTAACGAAAGATTTTTATCCTTCAATCCGTGATTATATGACAAGCGGGCCTGTGATTATCGGTGTTTTATCGGGAAGCCAAGTGATTTCAGGTTGGCGTCACATGATGGGCGCTACTCGTCCGGAAGAAGCTCTACCAGGAACTATTCGCGGAGATTTTGCACAAGCAGCTGAAGCTGGTGAAACGATTCGAAATGTTGTTCATGGTTCAGATTCTGAAGAGTCTGCCAAACGGGAAATTGCGCTTTGGTTTGGTAATCATTAAAACATAGTAGTATAAATTCGAGAGAGTACAGATAGCCATTGCTTTTGTTCTCTCTTTTTTACTATCCGAATTGTACTGGGTGTGTTATAATAAAAAGGAATTGGAAATGTTTTAATATACTGAAAATTAATTGTTTTATCAAGGAGGAGATATGTCAGACAAACAAATTCATTTGGTTATCGTGACGGGAATGAGTGGAGCGGGAAAGACCGTGGCCATCCAGTCTTTTGAAGATTTGGGCTATTTTACGATTGATAATATGCCCCCCACGCTGGTTCCTAAATTTTTGCAGTTAATCGAAACGACACAAGACAACGACAAGATTGCTATGGTTGTAGATATGCGTAGTCGTTCATTCTTTTCTGAGATTCAGAAAGTTCTAGATGAGATTGAAAGTAACGCTGGACTTGATTTTAAGATTTTGTTTTTAGATGCGGCAGATACAGAATTAGTTGCACGTTACAAGGAAACGCGGCGTAGCCACCCCTTAGCAGCAGACGGTCGTATTTTAGACGGTATCAAGCTAGAACGTGAGTTACTAGCACCGTTGAAAAACATGAGTCAAAACGTGGTAGATACGACCGAATTAACACCGCGCGGGTTGCGTAAAACCATTTCTGAACATTTTTCAGATCCAACGAAACTCCAATCGTTTCGCATTGAAGTGGTGAGTTTTGGCTTTAAATATGGTATTCCGCTAGATGCCGACCTTGTTTTTGATGTACGTTTTTTGCCAAACCCATATTACCAACCAGAACTTCGCAATCAAACAGGGCTTGATAAACCAGTTTATGATTATGTGATGAATCATACGGAGTCAGAAGAATTTTATCAGCACTTAGTGGCTCTTATCAAACCGATTTTACCCGGCTATAAAAAAGAGGGGAAATCTGTTTTAACAATTGCGGTTGGTTGTACAGGCGGTCAACACAGAAGCGTAGCTTTTGCACAACGTCTAGCAGATGATTTGGCAAGCGAATGGACCGTTCACTCATCACATCGAGACAAAGACCGCAGAAAGGAAACGGTGAATCGTTCATGAGGAGACCAAAGATAGCCGTTATCGGTGGTGGTACAGGGATTTCAGTCATTTTGAACAGTTTGCGTAAGAAAGATGTAGACATTGCTGCTATTGTGACGGTCGCTGATGACGGTGGAAGTTCGGGGGAATTGCGAAAAAACATTCAACAATTGACACCGCCCGGTGATTTGCGAAATGTTTTGGTGGCTTTATCGGACATGCCGCGCTTTTATGAAAAAGTTTTTCAATATCGCTTTGCAGATGAAGACGGTGCTTTAGCTGGACATCCACTGGGGAACTTGATTATTGCAGGTATTTCAGAAATGCAAGGGTCGACTTACAACGCTATGCAGCTATTGACTAAGTTTTTCCACACAACTGGCAAAATTTATCCGTCTTGTGATATACCTTTAACGCTTCATGCTGTATTTACTGATGGAAGCGAAGTCGCTGGAGAAAGTCATCTCGCAGAACACCAAGGTATGATTGAACGAGTTTATGTCACCAATACCTATAATGACCAGAAGCCGGTGGCTAGTCGCAAAGTGGTAGAGACGATTTTAGAAAGTGATATGGTTGTTTTGGGACCAGGGTCATTGTTTACCTCTATCTTACCCAATATGATGATTGAAGAAATTGGACAAGCTCTTTTAGAAACAAAGGCGGAAATCGCTTATGTCTGCAATATTATGACCCAGCGTGGTGAAACCGAGCATTTCACAGATAGTGACCACGTGGCTGTTTTGCATCGACATTTAGGAAAACGATTTATTGATACTGTTTTGGTGAATATTGAGGAAGTTCCTCAAGAGTATATGAATTCTAATAAATTTGATGAGTATTTGGTGCAGGTTGAGCATGATTTTAAAGGTTTGAAAGAGCAAGTACCTCGTGTCATTTCGTCTAATTTTCTTCGCTTGGAAAATGGCGGAGCTTTTCATGATGGTGAATCAGTCGTCGATGAACTTATGCAGATTATACAGGTGCGCAAATGAGTTTTACCATTAAAGTGAAAGAAGAACTGCTTGGCCTAGGCAAAAAAGATAAAACGGAATTATCGGCTATCATTAAGATGTCAGGCAGTTTAGGAATTTCTAGTCAAGGCTTAACATTATCTGTTACGACAGAAAATGCAAAAATCGCTCGTCACATTTATGAATTGTTGGCAGCTTTTTATCAAGTCAAATCGGATATTCGTCATCATCAAAAAGCGAATCTTCGGAAAAATCGTGTTTATACTGTTTTTTTAGACGAAGGTGTGGAACAAATTTTAGCTGATTTACACTTGGCAGACTCCTTTTTTGGGATTGAAGCAGGCATTGACCAAGCTATTTTATCAGATGATGAAGCGAGCCGATCGTATTTACGAGGAGCCTTTTTATCCACGGGCAGTATGCGTGATCCAGATTCTGGGAAATATCAACTGGAAATCTTGTCGGTCTATTCTGACCATGCGGAAGATTTAGCCGCTTTGATGCGAAAGTTTTTATTGGATGCCAAGACAATTGAGCGCAAAAAAGGCTCAGTAACCTATCTGCAGCGAGCTGAGGACATTATGGACTTTTTGATTGTGATTGGGGCTATGAAAGCAATGACTGAGTTTGAGTCGGTCAAGCTCTTGCGAGAGGCTAGAAATGATCTGAATCGAACGAATAATGCGGAAACGGCGAATATTGCTCGAACGGTGACAGCTAGCATGAAAACCATTCATAACATTAGCAAAATCATTGGCACAGTTGGTTTAGAGAGCTTGCCGGTTGATTTGCAAGAGGTAGCTTATCTGCGTGTCAATCATCCGGATTATTCTATCCAGCAGTTGGCAGAAAGTCTTAGTAAGCCTTTGACGAAAAGTGGTGTCAATCATCGCTTGAGGAAAATCAATAAAATCGCAAATGAGTTGTAGAAAATGCAAAGAAATGGGGATTATATATTATAGGCGGAATCAATTTGAAAATTTCCATTAAAACTTTACGGTTTTCTCTTGAAAATTTTCAAAAAGTGTGATATAGTAATAAAAATTAAATAATCCTTTAAATCTGTCCCGTGAGGCAGACAAGGAGTCAAAGTATAAGATGGTATAGTACAGTGAGGCTGTTAGCAGTTTCTCTATGCTTACCTAGATTTTCTGAAGTCTCCTTGTGAAGGAGACTTTTTCTTTTAACTTTTTATACAGGAGGTTTTCCATGAAAACAAAAGAAGTTGTTGATGGTTTGACAATGAAACGTGCCATTACACGGATCACTTATGAAATCATTGAGCGCAACAAAGAGCTAGACAAGATTGTCTTGATTGGTATAAAAACACGGGGTGTTTACATTGCACAGCGGATTCAAGAACGATTAGCGCAACTTGAAAAGATTGATGTACCTATCGGTGAGTTGGATACCAAACCATTCCGCGATGATTTTAAAGTGGAAGAAGACACAACACATGTTCCTGTTGATATTACAGACCGCGAAGTCATCTTGGTAGATGATGTCCTCTATACAGGACGCACCATTCGTGCTGCTATTGATAATCTAGTTAGCTTGGGACGTCCATCACGCGTGAGCTTGGCTGTTTTAGTAGACCGCGGACACCGTGAATTGCCGATTCGAGCAGATTATGTGGGCAAAAACATTCCAACTAGTCGAACAGAAGAAATTATTGTGGAAATGATAGAACAGGATGGTCAAGACCGTGTCTTGATTGCGGAGGAGTTATAAGAAAATGAGTCAAGATGTGAAATATGATGTACACGATATGCCAAAACCTGGTTTGCTTGTAGGATTGTCCTTTCAGCATTTGTTTGCCATGTTTGGAGCAACGGTTCTTGTTCCAATTCTGGTTGGAATCGACCCAGCAGTTGCCTTGTTTTCAAGCGGTCTAGGAACCTTGGCACACTTAACAGTCACCAAGTACAAAGTGCCAGCTTATATGGGGTCTAGTTTCGCTTATATTGCAGCTATGCAAATGTTGATGAAAACAGACGGTATCGCAGCAGTCGCTCAAGGTGCCATTACAGGTGGTTTGGTTTACTTCATTGTAGCTCTTATTGTGAAGTTCGCTGGGAATGCTTGGATTGATAAGATTTTGCCGCCAGTTGTGGTAGGACCAATCATTATGGTCATCGGACTAAGCCTAGCAAGCACAGCTGTAAATGATGTCATGCTAAAAGACGGTAAATACAATTTAACTTATTTCATCATTGGAATTGTCACTCTCTTTGCAGTCATCCTCTTTAATATCTATGGTAAAAAGATTGTTGGAATTATTCCAGTGCTGTTAGGCTTGATTGTCGGATATGTCTTCGCGCTCATTCTTGGAGTGGTAACAGGAGAAGAAATTATTTCCTTTGCAAAAGTCTCTCAAGCTTCATGGTTCCATGTCCCACCTATGCACCTTCCTTTCTTAGACTATAATGTAAAATTTTATCCAAGTGCGATTTTAACAATGGCTCCAATTGCATTTGTAACTATGACAGAGCACTTTGGTCATGTTATGGTATTGAATAGCTTGACCGGAAAAGATTTCTTTAAAGACCCAGGATTGGATAAAACTCTTGTCGGAGATGGTCTTGCACAAGTTATCGCTGGGATTTTCGGTGCGCCACCAGTAACGAGTTACGGTGAAAATATCGGTGTGATGGCTCTCAATAAAATCTATAGCGTTTATGTTATTGCAGGTGCAGCAGTACTTGCGATTGTGATGAGTTTTGTTGGGAAAGTTTCTGCCCTCTTGCAATCCATTCCAACTCCAGTTCTAGGCGGTATTTCTATTGCGCTCTTTGGAGTCATCGCTTCTAGTGGTTTGAAAATTTTAATTGAAAAGCAAACGGACTTTGACAATAAGAAAAATCTGTTGATTGCTAGTGTGATCTTAGTCGCTGGGATTGGCGGCTTAACCTTGCAACTTTCAGGTCTGCAAATTTCAGGGGTTGCCTTGTCAACGGTTCTTGGAATTGTGCTCTATCTTATCTTGCCAGAACCTAAAAATTAGTTTGAATTCTTAACTTTATTGAAAGAAACGCCGTATCTAATAAAAGGAGAAATACACCATGTCATCTAATCAAATCGCTCTTAAAAATGTTGTCTCTATGGAAACTCTTACCAATGAGGAAGTCTTAAGTTTAATCAAACGTGGCATTGAATTTAAAAATGGAGCGAAAGCTCATTATGATGAACAACATATTATCGCTAATCTCTTCTTTGAGCCCTCTACGCGAACACATAAAGCCTTTGAAGTAGCGGAATTAAAACTAGGTTGTGACCTTTTGGATTTTGATTCAAAGACCAGCTCTATCAACAAAGGAGAGACCTTATATGATACGATTTTAACCATGTCAGCGCTCGGAGTGGATGTCTGTGTCATTCGTCATCCAGAAGTGGACTATTACAAGGAATTAGTTGAAAGTCCAACGATTACAACTTCAATTGTGAATGGTGGTGATGGCTCTGGACAACATCCGAGTCAAAGTTTGCTAGATTTGATGACCATTTATCAAGAGTTTGGGCATTTTGATGGCTTGAAGATTGCGATTGCAGGTGACTTAGATCATTCGCGTGTGGCGAAGTCAAATATGCAAATCTTGAAGCGTCTGGGTGCAGAACTTTATTTTGCAGGTCCAGAAGTATGGAGAAGTGAAGAATTTGCAGATTATGGGCAATTTGTCACACTTGATGAAGTCGTTGACCAAGTAGACGTCTTAATGCTTCTGCGCGTGCAGCACGAGCGCCATGATGATGATTCACTCTTTTCAAAAGAAAATTACCATAAAATGCATGGTCTAACACAGGAACGATATGATAAGCTGAAAGATACAGCCATCATCATGCATCCGGCCCCAGTAAATCGTGATGTGGAAATTGCAGACCACTTAGTGGAAGCTCCAAAATCTCGTATTGTAGAACAAATGACAAATGGTGTATTTGTTCGGATGGCAATTATCGAGTCTGTCCTAAATGGACGAAAAAAATAATAAGCATTAATACGTTGTTGCAATAACAAACGGAGGGGAAAATGGAAAAACGCTTGTTAATTCTGGAAGATGGAACAGTATTTGAAGGAGAGGCGTTCGGTGCTGATATGGATGTGACTGGAGAAATCGTCTTTAATACAGGTATGACCGGCTATCAAGAATCTATTACAGATCAGTCTTATAATGGACAAATCTTAACCTTTACTTATCCGTTAATCGGAAATTATGGAATTAACCGTGATGACTACGAATCGATCACTCCTACTTGTAAAGGAGTGGTCGTTTATGAGTGGGCACGCCGAGCGAGCAATTGGCGTAATCAGATGACTTTGGACGAGTTTTTAAAAGTCAAGAAAATTCCAGGAATTGCTGGTATTGATACACGGGCATTGACGAAAATCATTCGGCAGCATGGAACGATGAAAGCAACAATAGCCAATGTAGGCGACCAAATGGTGCATCTGCAAGATCAGTTGAAGGCGACCGTTTTGCCGACCGATAATATCAAACAAGTTTCAACAAAGACACCGTATCCAGCACCGGGTTCGGGTCCTAGTATTGTGTTAGTTGATTTTGGGTTGAAACATTCGATTCTTCGTGAATTAGCGGCACGCAATTGTAATGTGACAGTTGTTCCCTATGATACAAGTGCAGCAGATATTCTTCACCTTCACCCTGACGGTGTCATGTTATCCAACGGTCCAGGTAATCCAGATGATGTACCGCAAGTGCTAGACATGATTCGAGGGATTCAAGGTAAAATTCCTCTTTTTGGTATCTGCATGGGACATCAACTTTTTAGTAAGGCAAATGGAGCTCAGACTTATAAAATGAAATTCGGTCACCGTGGTTTTAATCATGCTGTCAGAGAGATTGCGACAGGGCGAATTGATTTTACCAGCCAAAATCATGGTTATGCTGTTAGTCGGGAAAATTTTCCGAGCGAGTTGCTGATTACACATGAGGAAATCAATGACAAGTCTATTGAGGGTGTGCGACATCGGTTTTTCCCTGCTTTTTCAGTGCAGTTTCATCCTGATGCTGCACCAGGACCACATGATGCCAGTTATCTCTTTGATGAGTTTATGGAAATGATTGATGCTTTTAAACAACAGCATAGTTCATTGTAATCAATGGATTAGGAATAGGAGAAAAACATGCCAAAACGTACAGATATTCAGAAAATTATGGTGATTGGCTCTGGTCCCATTGTCATTGGACAGGCTGCTGAGTTTGATTATGCAGGAACGCAGGCTTGCTTGTCTTTGAAAGAAGAAGGCTACACAGTCGTTTTAGTTAATTCCAATCCTGCAACGATTATGACAGACAAGGAAATTGTTGACAAGGTTTATATTGAACCAATCACGCTGGAATTTGTCACTAGAATCTTACGGAAAGAGCGACCAGATGCACTTCTGCCGACATTGGGTGGGCAAACAGGACTCAATATGGCAATGGAATTATCCAAAGAAGGTATCTTGGATGAGCTAGGTGTCGAACTTTTAGGAACTAAGCTGTCGGCTATTGACCAAGCTGAGGATCGTGATTTGTTTAAGCAGCTCATGGAAGAGCTGGAACAGCCTATTCCAGAATCTGAAATTGTAAATACAGTCGAAGAAGCGGTAGACTTTGCAGCGAAAATAGGCTACCCAGTCATTGTTCGCCCAGCCTTTACCTTAGGGGGAACTGGCGGCGGAATGTGTGCCAATGAGGAAGAATTGCGAGAGATTGCTGAAAATGGTCTGAAATTATCTCCGGTGACTCAGTGTTTGATTGAGCGCTCTATTGCTGGTTTCAAGGAAATTGAGTACGAAGTTATGCGCGATGCAGCCGACAATGCTTTGGTGGTCTGCAATATGGAAAACTTTGATCCAGTCGGTGTACACACAGGTGATTCCATTGTCTTTGCACCAACGCAAACTATTTCGGATTATGAAAATCAAATGTTGCGGGATGCTAGCTTGAAAATTATCCGTGCTCTAAAAATCGAAGGAGGCTGTAATGTGCAGTTGGCATTGGATCCACATAGCTTTAATTACTATGTCATTGAAGTCAATCCGCGCGTGTCTCGTTCATCTGCCTTAGCTTCTAAAGCAACGGGTTATCCTATTGCTAAATTGGCCGCAAAAATCGCCATTGGCTTGACACTAGATGAAGTTATTAATCCGGTCACAGGCACAACTTATGCCATGTTTGAACCGGCTCTGGATTATGTTGTAGCTAAAATTCCACGTTTTCCTTTTGATAAATTTGAACATGGAGAACGTCATCTGGGAACGCAGATGAAAGCTACCGGTGAGGTCATGGCTATTGGGCGTAATATCGAAGAAAGCTTGCTCAAAGCCTGTCGTTCTCTGGAAATTGGTGTTGATCATAATGAAATGCCAGAACTAAATCAAGTGGCAGATGATGATTTACTAGAAAAAGTCGTCAAAGCGCAAGATGATCGTCTTTTTTATATATCTGAAGCCATTCGCCGTGGCTATGATATTGAAGAAATTGCAAAGTTAACCAAGATTGATTTGTTCTTTCTGGATAAATTGCTTCACATTCATGAATTAGAGCAGGAGTTAATCACTCATGTCGGAGATGCAAATCTGCTTAGACAGGCTAAGCAAAACGGCTTTGCAGATACTAAATTAGCTCGGCTTTGGAAAATGACAGCAGAAGAAATACGTCAATTTCGTAAAGAAGAGCGGATTCTTCCAGTCTATAAAATGGTTGACACCTGTGCAGCTGAGTTTGAATCAAGCACGCCATATTTTTATTCTACTTATGCTTTTGAAAATGAATCAATCAAGTCAGAAAAAGAGTCTGTTCTAGTGTTGGGCTCTGGACCTATTCGAATTGGTCAAGGAGTAGAATTTGACTATGCTACTGTGCATTCTGTCAAGGCCATTCAAGCAGCTGGCTATGAAGCAATCATTATGAATAGTAATCCTGAAACGGTCTCAACAGATTTTTCGGTTTCTGACAAGCTTTACTTTGAACCCTTGACTTTTGAAGATGTCATGAATGTCATTGAACTGGAGCAGGCAAAGGGAGTCATCGTCCAATTTGGTGGACAAACCGCTATCAATCTAGCTGAGCCATTGTCAAAAGCTGGCGTGAAAATTTTAGGTACTCAGGTAGCTGACCTTGACCGTGCAGAAGACCGTGATTTGTTTGAACAGGCTCTTAAGGATTTGAATATTCCGCAGCCACCAGGTCAGACAGCGACGAATGAAGAAGAAGCGGTGGCAGCAGCCAGCAAGATTGGCTTCCCAGTCTTGGTGCGTCCTTCTTATGTTCTGGGCGGTCGTGCTATGGAGATTGTAGAGAACGAAGCAGACCTTCGCTCCTATATGCGGACTGCTGTCAAGGCTAGTCCCGATCATCCGGTGTTGGTAGACTCTTACATTGTTGGCAAGGAATGTGAGGTAGATGCCATTTCAGACGGACATCAGGTCTTAATTCCAGGGATTATGGAACATATTGAACGGGCTGGAGTTCACTCAGGTGATTCTATGGCTGTTTATCCTCCGCAAACCTTATCTGCTCAAGTTCAGCGGACTATCGCCGATTATACTAAGAAATTGGCTATCGGACTTCACTGTATCGGTATGATGAACATTCAGTTTGTCATCAAAGATGAGAAGGTTTATGTCATTGAGGTCAATCCTCGTGCTAGCCGGACGGTGCCATTCTTGTCTAAAGTGACGGATATCCCTATGGCACAGGTGGCAACTAGGCTAATTTTAGGTCAAACTTTAGCGGAGCTAGGGTATGAAGATGGTCTTTATCCAGAAAGTCAAAATGTACATGTTAAAGCACCGGTCTTTTCCTTCACCAAGTTGGCCAAGGTAGATAGCCTTCTTGGTCCTGAAATGAAATCGACAGGTGAGGTTATGGGAACAGATGCAACTCTTGAAAAAGCTTTATACAAGGCTTTTGAAGCCTCTGATCTACATCTTCCAAACTTTGGCAATGTTGTCTTTACGATTGCGGATGAAAATAAGGAAGAAGCCCTCGCATTAGCGAAGCGTTTTGCAGCGATTGGATATAGTATTTTAGCAACACAGGGCACAGCGAAATTCTTTAAAGAAAATGGTGTTTCGACACAATTGGTTGAAAAAATTGGTACAGCCGATAACAATGACATTCCTGCCTTTGTTCGCAAAGGCAAGGTTCAGGCGATTATCAATACAGTCGGAACGAAGCGAACGGCTGATAAGCACGGTCAGGCTATCCGTCAATCAGCCATTGAGCATGGAGTGCCGCTATTTACAGCACTTGATACAGCTGATGCCATGCTAAAGGTCTTAGAAAGTCGTAGCTTTATGACAGAAGCAATTTAGAGCAGTATTCTTTTTGTCATGATATTAAGTTCTTTTTTTAAAATCTCTTGACAAATCTTTCAATCTATTTTATACTTAATACAATTAAATACAACTTTAATCATGTCCCGTGAGGCATAAAAGTAATCGTTAAAATGGATTAGTGCGCTAATCTACTATTTTACTGTAAACTTTTGGCTCAGGACTTCCTGAGCTTTTTGATTTTTAGGCTGTATTCAATTAATAAATGTAGTCTGTGAGCTACGATTAAGGAGAATGTGCATGTCTTTAGACAAAAATAATAAGCGAGCATTAGTTGCTGCAATTATTGCATCAGGAACAGACGACTTAAATGTCATGTTCTTAGCTTTTTCGATGTCGTCTATCATTTCAGAATTGGGCGTTACAGGAGCCCAAGGGGGCTGGATTGCGACGATTACCAATTTAGGAATGTTGGTTGGAGGTTTGCTTTTTGGCATACTGGCTGATCGCTATCACAAGTTCAAAGTCTTTAAATGGACGATTGTTATCTTTTCATTGGCGACAGGGTTGATTTACTTTACACAAAATATTTATTATCTCTATCTCATGCGTTTTATTGCTGGGATAGGCGTTGGCGGCGAGTATGGAGTTGCCATTGCGATTATGGCAGGGATTGTCCCTGTTGGAAAAATGGGACGCATTTCCTCTCTGAACGGAATTGCAGGTCAGATTGGTTCTATCACTTCAGCGCTGTTAGCAGGTTGGCTGGCACCGGCACTTGGCTGGAAAGGCCTTTTCCTCTTTGGACTTGCCCCTATTGCTTTGGTTTTGTGGATGATGCTAGCGATTGACGATGATCATATTCGAGATAATGGCAATGTGAAATTAAAAGCAGAAGGCCGCCAGTCTGTTAAAATGAGTGAATTGTTTAAAACACCAGCTCTAACAGCTCAGACGGTAGCACTAATGGTCATGACGACAGTACAAATTGCTGGGTATTTTGGAATGATGAACTGGCTTCCAACCATTATCCAAACAAGCCTGCATATTTCTGTAAAAGATTCCTCACTTTGGATGGTCTCAACGATTTTGGGAATGTGTCTGGGAATGCTCACCTTCGGTCAAATCCTCGATAAATGGGGACCAAGATTTGTTTATTCAATCTTTCTTTTAGCTTCTTCTATGTGTGTTTACCTCTTCCAATTTGCCAATTCAATGCCAGCCATGATTGTCGGTGGTGCGATTGTCGGATTCTTTGTAAACGGTATGTTTGCTGGTTATGGCGCGATGATTACGAGATTGTATCCAGCTCACATTCGCTCCACAGCTAATAATGTCATCTTAAATGTCGGACGAGCAATTGGAGGCTTTTCATCTGTGATTATTGGGAAAATTTTAGATGTTTCAAGTGTCTCAATGGTTATGATTTTCCTAGCAAGTCTTTATTTGATTAGCTTTGCTGCCTTGTGGACGATTAGGAACTTAAAAGCAGAACGTTACACACAATTAGGAGAAGAATTAGTCGTAAAAGAAGCGTAATATACCAAGTTTTAATGAAAGTCTGTTCATTTGAATGACAGGCTTTTTGCATTTCATGATATAATGAAATCAGGCAAGTATAGGAGGAAATGGGATGAATTTTAAACAGCTGTCGTATTTTCAGGATATTGTTCGTACAGGAGTTTTACAGAAGCAGCAGAAGAAAATTTTATTTCGCAATCGGTCATGTCCCAACAGATGAAGTCGCTGGAAGAGGAGCTTGGTGTGATCCTTTTTGAACGCAAAAATCGCGGATTTCATTTAACGAGAGCTGAGAAATTTTTTATAAAAAAAGTCAACGGTTGCTAGAAGATTATAATGGCTTGGTAGCTGATACACAAGTTTTGACAGGAACACAGCCAGTTTCCATGCGGATAGGTCTATTGTGGGGAATGACAGAAAGCGTACTGCCCCAGATTTTAGCTGAATTCAAAGAGCGTTTTCCAAGTGTTCAGTTGGAAATCATGGTAGGAAGTCATGAAGAGATTTGCACGGCACTGCGCCAGCAAAAGTTGGATATGACCATTAGCGACCAACGAAAAGCATTTTCTGGCAATTATGCGAATATTTGCTTAACTTCTTTCCCGCTTTATATCAGAGTTGGACATACTCATCCTTTATCCCAATCAAAATCTGTTCAGATGAAAGACTTGCAGGTCTATCCAGCTTTGTTATTAGCTGTGAAAGGACAGGAAAAGATAGAATCTGATTATTATCGTGACAATCTTGGTTTTCAGTCGGAATTTAATTTTGCTTATTCTCCAGAAGAAGCAGCATTGCAACTCATGGTTTCTACTGCTTATTTTACTTTTGAAAAAATGACTACTAAGGCAACTTCAAACCTTTATTGCGAATATTGCGAATTTCCTCTTTTGCAGAATCAGCAACCGATAGAGCGAGACTATTTTCTTTTTTATCATTTGGAGCATGCTCATCCTTACACAGAAGATTTTTTAGAAATTGCTAAACGTTATTTCAGATAAGTTTTTCTTATCTGATTTTTCTTGTAATTCAAATTGATTTGTCAAAAGCAAAGCGGTACAATAAGAAATGTAAAGAAGAAAGCGAGGAAATGTCATGGATATTGATAATAAAGTCTCTTTTCCGGATTTGCTAGGCTTATCTGAAACGGATCCAGAATTTGTTGCACTCTTTAAACAATTCGCTTTTCAGGAAGTGCCGAAAGACCTCCCCTTCTCATTAGATGAAAGAAGATATTACCTAGCCACTTTAGCTGTTTTAGTTGGCAGTCAAGGGCTTGAAGCTTATAAAGAGATTCTTCCCGTTGCTTTGGATAATGGGGTGAAAGCCGTGGAAGTCAAAGAATTGTTATATCAAGCGATTGCTTATCTAGGTCTTAGTCGTGTTTATGCCTTTTTCGCACCGACGAATACGATTTTTACCAATCAAGGAATTTCTCTTCCTTTGGCTAGTCAAAAAAATACGAAAAATCAAACTCGCTTAGAAGCTGGAGAAGAAGCTCAGATTGCAATTTTTGGCGAGCAGATGAAAGGTTTTGCGACAAAGGGAGAGCCGGATGTACGCCATATTAACAAATGGTTGGTAGATAATTGTTTTGGTGATTATTATACTCGCTCTAGCCTTGATTATGCTGAGCGTGAATTGCTGACATTTTGCTATCTTTATTCTCAAGGAGGCTGTGAACCGCAGCTAAAAGGGCACATTGCAGCCAATCTTCGCTTAGGAAATGATAAAACGTTGTTAATTGCAGTCATCTCTGCTTGTATCCCTTATATCGGTTATCCGCGTACTCTAAATGCACTTAGTTGTATCAACGAAGTTGTAAATGCACAACAGTAAATTTATCACAAAGGAAGTAGAAAAATGAAATATCAAACAAAAGAAGCCTTTGATAAGGCAAATCATTTCGGACTTGGTGCATCAAATGATGCTTATGCTCAATACTTTATCGGTCAATCGTATTTAAATTCCCTCGGTGCAACAAAAGATGGTGTAATCGCCCTTCATAATGTCACTTTTGAGCCTGGCTGTCGAAATAATTGGCATATTCACCACGCTAGCAAGGGCGGTGGACAAATTCTGATTTGTACGGCTGGTGAAGGTTGGTATCAAGAAGAAGGTAAAGAAGCAGTCAGCTTATCTGAAGGTTCTGTAGTGATTATCCCTGCGAATGTAAAGCACTGGCACGGTGCGAAAAAAGATTCTTGGTTCAGCCATATAGCGTTTGGTGTTCCTGGGGAAGATTTGTCAAACGAATGGTGTGAAGCTGTTTCAGACGAGGAATATAATCAATTAAAAGATTAGAAGAAACAATCATCTCAAGAGCAAGTATTGCGGATTTGATTGTTTGTATCATAAAAGAACCGTCTTTATACAACTATGCTAGTCTAGGTATTTCAAAGTCAGGAACAGACGGCGACAGACCTATGTATTAAAGAAAACAGCACAAACCTATCGTAAGAAAGTTTATGCTGTTTTTAATTGCGTAATTTTATTCTATTTTAAATGATAGGATAACAGTTTCTCGCTACACATAAAAATGAAAATGCTAGAAAAAACTCCCAACGCGATACAATAAAGGTGTTCAAGCCTATTGTAAAGCGATGGGAGAAAATATAGCATAAAAATTTCGTTGTTTATCACACATAAGATGATTATGGTTTACTTATCAAATTGAACTTCTTCTAACAAGTATTCAATGAATTTATCACCCATTTTAGACAAGCTAGCTTTTTCATGTTTAATATAAACCAGCTCAATAGGGTCATCAATATCTAGCGGAATGGAAACAATATTGTCACCGTTGAGGTTGCTGTTGAGAATACCAGTTGCGATAGTGTAACCGTCAAGACCAATCAAAAGATTGAAAAGGGTTGCTCGGTCACTGACAACGATGGATTTTTTATGGTGTTCTTGGGATAGGATTTCTTCTGAAAAGTAGAAAGAGTTGTGAGTTCCTTGGTCATAGCTCAGATAAGGAAAATCTTCTAGATCAGCTAGTTGAACCAGTTTTTTCTTTGCTAGAGGATTGCTCTTGCTGACAAAGATATGGGGCTGTGCGGTAAAGAGATGAGTGGCAAGCAAGTGATTGTCATCTAGCATTTTGGAGAGGACATCGCGGTTATAGCTGTTGAGAAACAGAACACCAATTTCACTACGGAAATTTTTGACGTCATCAATGATTTCCCAAGTTCGGGTTTCCCGCAGGAAGAGCTCGTACTTTTCCATGTCACTCTTTTTGAGCAGAGATACGAAAGCATTGACTACAAAGGCGTAGTGTTGGGAGGAAACGCTGAAAAGTTCTCGGTTAGCAACGGGATTTTTATAACGTTCTTCCAGCAGCTGGGTTTGCTCCACCACCTGACGAGCATAGGAGAGGAATTCCATCCCGTCCTTGGTCAGGGTAATGCCCTTGGGGTTGCGGATGAAAATCTCAATGCCCATTTCATTTTCCAAATCGCGCACTGCATTGGACAGACTAGGTTGGGTAATAAAGAGTTGCTTGGCAGCCTCGTTCATGCTGCCAGTTTCGACGATTTTAATAATATAATGTAATTGCTGAATTCTCATGAATCTATTTTATCACATTAGCATTGACAAAACACTTGTTAAGTTGTAAAATATATTAAATTTAACCTTTAAGAAAGTCCAGCGAGGCTTCCAAGGTTTCAGGTGAAAGAAGAGTGAGAAAATCTGCTCTCCATTTTCGTGAAGCCTTGCGTGTATATGCAGGGTCTTTTTTAATAAAGAAATGAGGTAGAAATGGTAAATAGCTCGTGTAAGGCAAGATTTGGAAAAATCATGTTGGAGAAGATGAGCATTGTGCATCAAGAGGAAATTGCTCCGCGAATTTTTTCTATGGATTTACAAGGGCAAATGGTTAGCCAGATGAAGGCTGGTCAGTTTCTACATATTCGAGTCCCAGATGATACAAAGCTTCTACGGCGACCTATTTCAATTTCAGAGATTGATAAAGAGAGAAAAATTTGTCGGATTATTTACAGGATAGAAGGGGCAGGCACAGAAATTTTTTCTAAATTGCAGAAGGGTTTTCAGTTGGATGTCATGGGTCCTCAAGGAAATGGGTTTGATTTATCTGGTTTGGACATTGAAGATACAGCCTTAATCATAGGAGGCGGTATTGGTGTTCCGCCCTTGCTGCAGGTAGCAAAAGAATTACATAGCAAAGGGGTCAAGGTCACTTCAGTTCTTGGATTTGCAACAAAAGCCGCCGTTATTTTGGAAGAAGAGATGAAAAAATACGGTCGTGTCATCGTAACAACAGATGACGGCTCTTATGGTCGCAAAGGCTATGTTTCCTCTGTTGTGAATGAGTTGCCAGAAAGTTTTACTGCGGTTTATGCTTGCGGTGCCCCTGGTATGCTCAAATATGTTGATGAAACATTTCGTAGTCATCCACGAGCTTACATTTCTATGGAGTCACGAATGGCTTGTGGAATGGGGGCTTGCTATGCTTGCGTACTTCATGTGGCTGGTGAGGATCAATCAGTCAATAAGCGTGTCTGTGAAGACGGTCCAGTTTTTGAGACTGGCACAGTCTTGGTGTAGGAGGTGAACATGTCGAAAAATCGTTTAGCAGTTTCTCTTCCGGGATTGGAACTGAAAAATCCAATTATTCCAGCTTCGGGCTGTTTTGGTTTTGGTCAGGAATATGCCAAATATTATGACCTAGATGTGCTTGGCTCGATCATGATTAAAGCAAGCACGCAGAATCCTCGTTTTGGCAATCCGACACCGCGTGTGGCGGAAACACCAGCTGGTATGCTCAATGCTATTGGTTTGCAAAATCCTGGTGTAGATGTGGTGTTAGCAGAAAAGCTTCCTTGGCTGGCTCAACATTATCCTAATCTGCCGATTATTGCTAATGTTGCTGGATTTTCCAATGAAGAATATGCTTTTGTCGCAGGAAAAATTTCTCAAGCACCAAACGTCAAGGCGATTGAACTCAATATTTCCTGTCCCAATGTAGATCATGGCAATGGAGGATTATTGATTGGGCAGGTGCCAGATTTGGCTTACAATGCTACGAAAGCAGCAGTTGAAGCTTCTAGTGTGCCGGTATATGTCAAATTAACGCCAAGTGTAGCAGACATTACCGAAATTTCTAAAGCTGTAGAAGCTGCAGGAGCAACAGGATTTACCATGATTAACACCTTAGTTGGTATGCGATTTGATTTGAAAAGTAGAAAATCGATTCTCGCAAATGGAACGGGCGGTATGTCAGGTCCTGCTGTTTTTCCCGTTGCCTTGAAGCTAATTCGTCAGGTAGCCCAATCCAGCAGTTTGCCAATCATTGGTATGGGTGGAGTAGATTCAGCAGAAGCAGCCATTGAAATGTTTATTGCGGGAGCATCAGCTATTGGTGTTGGTACGGCAAATTTCACAGACCCTCATGCTTGTCCTAATATCATTGAGAACCTACCTAAAGTTATGGATAAGTATGGCATTGAAAGTTTGGAAAGTCTGCGAGCAGAAATCAAGGAAAATTTGCTTGCTTAATTGATATTTTACTTGACAAGAGATAAAGTAAATTATAAAATAATTGAAATAAAACCTTTAAAGAAGTCCAGAGAGGCTCCAAGGTACATACGGTTTAAAATGGCAATACAATGCTGATTTTCGTGTAACCTTGCTCTCAGGCAAGGTTTTTCTTTATGATTATTACCAGTAAAAATAAGGAGATTATCCCCCATGCGTGAAGAACGTCCTATTATTGCCCTTGATTTTCCGTCATTTGATGATGTCAAGGAGTTTTTGGAGCATTTTCCAGAAGACGAAAAGCTCTATGTCAAAATCGGTATGGAATTTTTCTATGCCATTGGTCCGGAAATTGTGCATTATCTGAAAGGTTTGGGACACAGCATTTTCCTAGATTTGAAATTGCACGACATTCCAAATACAGTTCGTTCAGCTATGTCAGTTTTGAGAACCTTTGGGATTGATATGGTGACGGTTCATGCGGCAGGTGGCGTGGAAATGATGCGAGAAGCCAAGAAGGTTTTAGGTGATCAGGCAAAGCTCGTAGCAGTGACCCAGCTGACTTCTACCAGTGAGGAAGATATGCGGGATTGCCAAAATATCCAAACAACTGTTTCAGAATCTGTTGTCAACTATGCCTGCAAAGCTAAGGAAGCTGGACTGGACGGAGTTGTTTGTTCGGCTCAGGAGGTTAAGCTGATTAAAGCCGCAACATCAGAAGATTTTCTGTGCGTCACTCCAGGTATTCGCCCAGCTGGTTCTGAAATCGGGGATCAAAAACGGGTTATGACGCCGCAAGAAGCTCATCAAATTGGTAGTGATTACATTGTGGTTGGGCGTCCAATCACACGAGCAACTGATCCAGTAGCTGCTTACCGAGCTATAAAGGCGGAATGGGTGAATGGTTAGAAAAATTTATCGAGCAATCATTGATAGACCCATCGGTTATCAAGATAGTTTTGGAAATCGTTATCCTATCAACTATGGTTATATTCCGGATTTATTTGCTGGAGACGGCGAAGAACAAGATGTTTATATCATTTCAGAAAAAATACGAGAACCTTTGAAATCTTTTGAAGGAGAATTGATTGCTGTTATTCACCGTCAAGATGATGTAGAGGATAAGTGGGTACTGACCTCTACAAATGAGAATATTACCATAGAAGATATTAAAGAAAAGACATATTTTTTGGAACAATATTTTGTTTCCACTATTGAATTATTGTAAAGGAGAAATCATGACTTTAGCAAAAGATATTGCCCGTGACTTACTGAAAATTGAGGCTGTTTACTTGAAACCGGAAGAACCTTTCACTTGGGCAAGCGGTATCAAGTCTCCAATTTATACAGACAATCGTGTGACCTTAGCCTATCCAGAAACGCGGACCTTGATTGAAAATGGTTTTGTAGAGAAAATCAAGACTGAATTTCCAGAAGCAGAAGTCATTGCTGGAACAGCGACAGCAGGTATTCCTCACGGTGCAATTATTGCAGATAAGATGAACTTACCGTTTGCCTATATCCGTAGCAAACCAAAAGACCACGGTGCTGGAAATCAGATTGAAGGTCGGGTAAAATCAGGTCAAAAAATGGTCGTGGTTGAGGATTTAATTTCAACTGGTGGTTCCGTTTTGGATGCCGTTGCAGCAGCGAAGCGGGAAGGTGCAGATGTCATTGGAGTAGTGGCTATTTTCACTTATGAATTGCCTAGAGCAGAAAAGAATTTTTCGGATGCAGGTGTGAAACTAGTGACCTTATCTAACTATACTGAATTGATTAATCTGGCGGAACAAGAAGGCTATGTTTCAGCAGAAGGATTGGCACTACTTGAGAAATTTAAGCATGATCAAGAAAATTGGGAGGGATAAGGAAAATAAATCTAGTAGAACTAAGTAGGAAGTATCCTCAGGCAGAAGTTTGGGCACATCCAGATGAATTTCCAGACTTATATGATTTGACATTGAGAGGAACTAAGCAAGCGACAAGTTCTTGGTTTGAAGAGTATGAAAAAGACAAGGTATCGTTACCTAAAGTTGGAGAAGTCTCCATCATGCTAGATAGAATGGAGAATCCTAGTCGAGCCTTGGTTATGGTGACAAACAAAGTTCTTGTCCGTCCCTTTCATCAAGTGACAGCAGAAGAAGCTTTTTTAGAAGGGGAAGGCAATCGTAGTTTAAGAGATTGGCAGACTATTTTTGGGGATTATTGGCGTAAAACCTTGCCAGAAGAAGGATTAGAATTTTCAGAGTCTGGTTTGGTTGTTACAGAAATTTTTACTGTTTTAGAAGATTATCTTTTAGACAATGAAGAAAACGGACGTAGCAAGTAATTAGACGTTAAGCAGCAATCTGACGATTGTTGTTTTTAAAATAGCGGAATAAATTAGATTTTGATATAATGGGCCTATGCTAAAAATGTACTCTTTTTTCTTTGGAATCTTGCAAAAAATCATGTTACTTGTGTGCTTGCATTGGTTTTTTACTGCGATTATTCATCTAGGGACAATTTCTAGTCTGGCTTTGATTGGAGTGACAATACTAGCGTTTCTGGCTTATCGTTATCTAGAAAATTTTAAAAAATGCTACCACTACCTGATGAAGCACAAAGTTGCTATTATGATAGCGGTGATTATATTTCAGTTAGCAATGCTTTTGTCTGCTCAATTGTTGATTCGGCGAGATGCAGCAGTTGTTTTTAACGGCGCTTTTAAGTACTTAAAAGAATCTTCTATTTCCAGCTATTTGACACGCAATCCGAATAATCTGTTTCTCTTTTTGTATGAGCGCTTTTTTTATAATATCTTTGGAAGCTCAGCTTTATGGATTTTGCAGGGATTAAATATATTTTATGCCGATATAACGGCACTCATTTTGTACAAGGGAATGAAAAAATATGTGAGTGAGTCTGCTGCTGATGTGACATTTAGTTTGTATGTGTTGCTAGTTGGCTTTTCACCTTATTTTTATTCGATGTACACGGATATATGGCCTCTTCCGCTCATTGCTTTACAAATATTCTTACTTTTTGATTTACTTGGGCTTCGATGGCAGGATAAGAGGGTACTCTTCATAAAGACAATCAGATTAGGTTTGATAAGTGGGCTTGCAGTGCTGATACGACCAACTGTGTTGATTGTTATTATGGCAGGTTTTATTTTGCTGTTGTTCAAAAAGGAATGGAAGAAATTTATCCTAATCTTTTTCACCTTTCTCCTATCGTTTGGCGTAACTTCTATCGGCGGAAACTATCTGAAAGCGACGCAAACAGAAGTGACATTGATACAAGAGAAAGGATTGTCTAAAAGTCCTCTGCTCTTTATTGACTTAGGGTTGACTTTTATTGGACACGATCAAGAAGACATGAAAGAGGGTTTGCTTCAATACATTGATGTGGATCAGAGAGAACAGTATAATAATGGAATGTTTAAGCAAGAAAATGTAAAAAAAGAAATCAAACGACGTTTAAAAGAGTATTCATTTTTTGGATTTCTCAATCATCTTTACTATAAGCATTCATTAACTGTTTCAGAAGGAACTCTAGGCTGGTTGTATCGAGATGTGGAATATGAAAAAACGCCCTATATTTCTCCTCTTTATCCTTATACAAAAAAGAATCCTGTGGCGCAGTTTATCAGAACTTATTTTCTGAGTGTCGATAAGAATGAGTATCGGTATTATGAGATTGTGAAGCAGGTTATTTGGATTGTGATGAGTCTGGGACTTGTTTTTGCCTTGTGGAAATATCGTGCAAATGATAAATTGAATTGTATCAGTCTTGCAGTTTTTGGAGGTTTGTTGTTTTTGCTCATTTTTGAAGGTGGAAAGACGCGGTATTTGATTCAATTTTTACCCCAAATCATCATATTGTCTGCATTAGGTTTGACTGAATATTTACCAGATTGGTTAAAAAGTAAGAAAGGAGAAAAGATAGAATGAGAAAATCGTTTTACACTTGGTTGATGACGGAGCGTAATCCCAAAAGCAAAGCGCCCAAGGCAATACTCGCCGATTTAGTTTTTCATGAACCGACTTTTCCTAAGCATACGGATGATTTTGATGAAGTTAGCCGCTATTTAGAAGAGCATGCTGACTTTTCCTTTAATCTTAGCGATTTTGATGTGATTTGGGAAGAATATCAGGCTCATTAGTTCAGAGAAATGATAGAATTTTCCGAGTTACTTTGCTATAATAATAGTAAATAATGTGAAGAAAGAGGTTCTTTATTTGCAAGAACATTCAGTAGAAATTACCTTACAGCATCCGGATGATGCTTTTCATCTTTTTGGTTCCAATGAACGTCACTTGCGTTTAATGGAACAGGAGTTACAGGTAACTATTCATGCAAGGACGGAGGTTGTCCAGATTATCGGTAGCGAAGCAGCTTGTGAGGAGACTCGCCAGGTGCTTCAAGCTCTGCTAGTTTTGGTGAATCGCGGGATGACGATTGGGACACCAGATGTAGTGACGGCTATTACCATGGTCAAAAATGGTGAAATTGATAAGTTTGTGGCTCTGTATGAGGAAGAAATTATCAAAGATTCTTATGGCAAGCCCATTCGTGTCAAGACCCTAGGGCAGAAAGTGTATGTCGATAGCATTAAGAATCATGATGTTGTCTTTGGGATTGGACCAGCAGGGACAGGGAAGACCTTTCTTGCGGTGACCTTGGCGGTGACAGCTCTCAAACGCGGTCAGGTCAAGCGGATTATTTTGACTCGCCCGGCGGTTGAAGCAGGGGAAAGTCTTGGTTTCTTGCCAGGAGATCTAAAAGAAAAAGTAGATCCTTATCTGAGACCCGTTTACGATGCACTCTTCCAAATTCTTGGGAAAGAACAGACTACGCGCCTTATGGAGCGAGAAATCATTGAGATAGCCCCTTTAGCTTATATGCGTGGACGAACATTGGATGATGCCTTTGTCATCTTAGATGAAGCGCAAAATACGACCATTATGCAGATGAAGATGTTTTTGACCCGACTTGGTTTTAATTCCAAGATGATTGTCAATGGAGATATTAGTCAGATTGACTTGCCGAAGAACAGTAAATCAGGCCTCATTGATGCGACAGAGAAATTGAAACATATCAAGCAGATTGATTTTGTGTATTTATCTGCAAAAGATGTTGTGCGTCATCCTGTGGTTGCAGAGATTATCCAAGCTTATGAACATTCTACTGAAATGGCGCATCATCATTTTTCTAAAGAAGAGAATTCAAGTTTAGCTAGCCACGAAATCGTCGGCGAGCCAGTCAAGGAGTCGGAAGATGATGAAGGGCTATCTCTTGACTAATCTGAACAAGTTGCACACGACTAATTTTGGGGAAGTACGCTTGCAAAAGAATCTGCTACGTGACTGATGGCTATCAATGCATCTTCCTATGTCATAATCACAGGACACAGAAAGTAAGAATTAAAAAATGATTGACCAACTATCTAAGCATTACAGCTGTAGAATACTAACTGAAAAGGATATTCCAAGTATTTTATCTTTATATGAAAGCAATCCTCTATATTTTCAGTATTGTCCACCAAAGCCAAATTTGGCAAGTGTAAAAGAGGACATGCTTCGTCTACCTGAAGGTAAAGCTAAGGCTGATAAGTTTTATGTTGGCTTTTGGGATAGCTCTAACCTTGTAGCTGTTATGGATTTTGTCTATGCCTATCCTGATGAGGAGACAGTTTTTATTGGTCTATTTATGGTTAATCAGACCTATCAAGGGAAAGGTATTGGCAGCCAGATTGTGACAGAAGCGCTAACCTATTTTGCTAAAAACTTTCGAAAAGCACGTTTGGCTTATATCAAGGGGAATCCACAATCTCAGCATTTTTGGAAAAAGCAGGGCTTCAAACCAATTGGAAGTGAGGTCAAGCAAGAACTCTATACGGGTGTTATCGTTGAACAGAGCTTAAGAGGTTAGAAATGGCATCAAGTAAAAACTATTTGGAATTTGTTTTGGAGCAATTATCGGGATTAGATGATGTGGCTTACCGTTCTATGATGGGAGAGTATATTCTTTACTTCCGTGGTAAGATTATTGGTGGTATTTATGATAATCGCTTTTTAGTTAAACCTGTGCAAGCAGTTTTAGATAAGATTGACCAACCTTCGTTTGAGTTTCCATACGAAGGTGCCAAAGAAATGATTTTAGTGGAAGACCTTGAAAATAAGGTGTTTCTAGAAGATTTAATTTTAGCCATGTATGATCAACTGCCAATGCCCAAACCTAAAAAGAAAAAGCAAATGTGAACAAAGCAACAAAGAAGCCTGCTAAGGGCTTTTTTGTTATGGCTAAAAAAGGAAACCAATTTACCAGATATAGCTCCGAATTTAAATGATAGGTGGTGGAAGATTACCCCAGTGGATAAAACGTGGAAATGCATTTTTTATCTTATCAAAGTTTCAAAAGCTAAAAACATTTCGCTTGATGACTTTGAAGAGGTTGTTGCTAGTCTCTAGCTTAGCGTTGGGGTATGGGAGTTCAAGAACGATGTTAGTATTGTTTTGGCCTTTCAGAAAGTTCATAATCTCCAGTGGACTTACTCGTTGTATGAATTTTATAGCACTTTTATTGTTTTGTTTCGTGAAATAGTCTTAATTACTTTATTCTTATCATAATAAAAATAAATCAAAGGGTGACAATCTGTCAAGAAAACTTCCTTAAAAGATATGTTTTTTTTAACTGATTTGAAGTATAATAGTAATTGTAGTATAGTATTGAAATTTATACTATTAGCTTATAAAAAATTAGAAAAAGGAGAAATTAATTATGAAGACAAAGAAGTGGATAATTTTCTTTTTATCTTTATTCACGGTCTTTACTGTTATAGGTTTCTGGAACGTCCAGCGGGTTTCTGCTGTCGACGTTACCGATAAGGCTAAAATCGAGGACTTGAAGATTACCATAGCATCTACAGGAAGTGAGACTGAAGGAATTCATGGTTCAAACGATACTTTGATGAAATTGAAATATTCAGGTAAATTCTCATTTCCCAATGTGGCAGCTAATGAAATCGAGAATGGTGATTACTTTATCGTAAAGGCTCCAGATAACTTGAGTTTGACAGATAGTAGTCTGGATCTCATCGATAAAAATTCAAATACAAAGATGGGAACTGTGAAGGTAGAAAGTGCCAACCATCGGCTAGTATTTACCTTCAATGACAAGGTGAAGGACAAGCAAAATATCCGTGGGGACTTTGTTGCAGAAGCAACTGAAACGCTCAAAAAAGAGGGGAAAACGGTTACCTATGTTTTACCAGATGGTAAAAAACAGACCATCACGTATAAAGTGAATAAATATCAACAGACTGAAGTGATTGGAGAAACTATTACAAAGTACGGTTATAACGATAACAATAAGGCGAGGGCACATTTTCAAATGAAAATTAATCGCGCTAAGAAAGATATGACTGGACATGTGGTAAAAATTACGGATGATGTTTCAAAGGGAGCCTTCGCTAACTATGTGGAAGATACTTTCTATATGTATGAAGCAGAATTTGAGACGACGAATACGAATTCATCTGCTCTTAAACATATAGGTGATAAATACGAAATCACAACCGATCCGGAGGCATACAAGGCTGACTCAGATAAAAAGGCTTTGTTGACCTTTGTCAATGGGAAACGAGGATTTGAGTTGCTCATGCCGACCAATATGGGAACAAAGAGCTTTTTCTTAACGTATGATACGTCCTCACCAGCAGATACTTCAACGATAAGTAACTCAGCGCAGTACTTGATTGATAACCAACCACAACTTATTTGGGAAAAATACGGAGGTAGTACTGGAACCAAAACAGAAGCAACGTTTAATGTAAAGACGGTTAAATCTGTAGGTGCAACTGTTACTGCTGATATTGCTGGAAAGATCAAAATTACTAAATTCGATGAAGCTGATGCAGATGTTAAGTTGAAAGATGTTAAATTTGACATTATTGATAAAGCGACTAATAAAGTAGTTGATACAGTGGTAACGGATGAAAACGGTATTGCTCTTTCAAAGGCTCTCAATGATGGGAAGTATATTGTCAAAGAAAAGAAAACGAAGTCGGGTTACATTGTTAATAGTCAAGAGTTTGAAGTAGAATTGAAAGAAGGAAAAGGTGTTCCGCTCAACATCTCTAATAAACGTGTGACAGTTGATTTTAAAGCAACCAAGACTTGGGTAGGCGGAAAGAAAACTGACTACAAAGAAGTCAAACTTGGCTTGTATGTCCACAAGAAAGGACAAACTGTTGCAGATTCAAAACCTGTCTCAGGGAACTATACTCCTGAGGTAACTGAGTCCAATGGTGTTTATACTTACGAGTGGAAAAATCAACTACCTAAGTATGATGTAGATGGAACCACAGAGTTAGTCTACTCTGTTCGCGAACTTCAAGATGAGACAGCTTTGCCTTTGGAAGGAAATGAAAAAGTCGAAATAGGTAGCCACAACTACGTTGTCTCTTACAATGACGAGATGACCAAAATCACCAATACTTATCTTCCTCCACAGACAAATGTGACTGCTAAGAAAGTCTGGACTGGTGGTAAGGCTGATGCCCGTCCAAAATTCTATTTCAAACTGTATCGTACATTAGAAGGTGGAACTGAGGAAGCTGTAGCTGATGCTGAGAAGAAAGAAGTTCCAAAGACAGATGGAACTGTTGAATGGACCAATCTTCCTGCGACAGATGCAAATGCTACGAAGTACACTTATAGTGTTAAAGAAGTAGATGCTCAGGAAAAACCAGTCACTACCGTAGGCGGCTACACAGCCAATCAAACAGATGCTACGACTGTCACAAATACATATAAATTATTACCAACTAAAACTGATATCTTCGTTGATAAAGAATTGACTGGTAATCGTCCGACTCCTCTTCAAGCAGATGAATTTGAATTCATCTTGAAAGATGAGAAAGGAACCGAAGTTCAACGCGCTAAAAATGATGCCAATGGTCATGTTGTCTTCAAGGATATTCCTTTCGACAAGGAAGGACAGTACAAATTCACTATTGTTGAAGCTCATGCTGGTCAAACGATTAACGGTGTGACTCACGATTCAAGAAGTGTTCACGTCACCGTTTCTGTGTATGATCCTGGACAAGGTAAACTTGTTGCAACCCCTCTTTATAACCAGATTTCTGCTTTAATAGCTCCTTTTGCGAATTTCGCAAGTTCTGACTCATTGCTTCCTCCTGGAGCCATTTCTGTCATTGATAATGGTGGAATTCAGAAATTCGTAAATACTTATAAAGCAACTAAAGTGAAAGTTCCTGTTGCTGCAACGAAAACGTTGATCAATAAGAACACAAATGAACCGATTCAGCTTCAAGGTGACGAGTTTGAATTCACTTTGACTGACTCAAACGGTGTGGTTCAAGATACTAAGAAGAATGACAAGGACGGAAAAGTTAAGTTTAAAGAGTTGACCTTCAATGAATCAGGCACTTATACTTATAAGATTGCTGAGAAAGCGGGTAATGCTACAGGTATCAAGTACGATACTAAAACCATCACAGCCACAGTGACTGTAGTGGACAATGGTAAAGGTGTCCTTAAAGCAACTGTTGCTTACGACGATGAAAAAGCATTCGAGAATACCTACACTCCAGCAGGTACTACATCAGTTACTCTTGGAGCGAAGAAAGTTCTAAAAGATAAAGCGCTAGAAGCAGGTAAGTATAGTTTTGTTCTAAAAGAAGGTGACAAAGTCCTTCAAACAGTCACTAATGAAGCAAATGGCAATATCTCATTTGCCCCATTGACTTACGACGAAAATCAAGTTGGTACACATAAGTACACCGTTTCAGAAGTTTCTGGAAATGAAGCGGGAGTAACTTATGATTCAACGGTTTACGAAGTAGAAGTCAGGGTTGAAAAAGTCAGTGCTACTGAATTAAAAGCAACCGTTTCTAAACAAGCCAGTGACCTTGTCTTCACGAACAAATACACTCCAGCTAAAACACAAATTCCAGTGAAAAAAGTATGGAATGATGCCGATAACCAAGATGGCAAACGCCCAGCTTCTATCACAGTAAAACTCCTCGCAGATGGCACGGATACTGGAAAAACACTTGAATTGTCAGAAGCTAATGGCTGGGCAGGTAGCTTCACAGATTTAGATGCAGATAAAGGCGGAACTTCGATTGATTATAAAGTAGTTGAAGTTAGCTCAGTAGCTGGTTATACAAGTGAAATCAGCGGAGATGCAGCAACTGGCTTTACAATCACGAACAAATATACTCCAGAAACGATTGACATTAAAGCCACAAAGAACTGGGATGATGCCAATAACCAAGATGGCAAACGTCCGAAATCGATTACGGTCAACCTCTTGGCTGACGGTGAAAAAGTAGCTTCCAAAGAAGTGAAAGCGGCAGCTGACGGCGCTTGGTCTACAGTCTTTACAAAACTTCCTAAATTCAAAGCAGGCAAGGTGATTAAATATAGCCTGACCGAAGAAGTCGTTTCTGAATATACTAGCGAAATCAATGATTTCAATATTACCAACAAATACACACCAAAAATGATTGATTATCAAGTGACGAAAACTTGGAATGACAATAATAACCAAGATGGCAAACGTCCAGACCATATCACGGTTCACTTGATGAAGACAGTTGGTGGTGTGACTACCGAAGTTGAGAAATATGATATCAAAGTCGCTGAAGCAGACCCAGCGAATGGCAATGTTTGGAAACATACCTTTACTAATCTTCCAAAATACGAAGCAGGTCAAGAAATTGTCTATTCTGTCAAGGAAGATGCTGTAGCAGGATATGAAACATCTATCAAGGGTCAAGAAATCACAAACACCCATGAACCAGAAACAATCGTCATTTCTGGTAAGAAAGTCTGGGAAGATGCTAACAACCAAGACGGCAAGCGAACCAAAACAGTCAAGGTTCAAATTCTGAAAGGCGGCACAATCGTTGATGAAGTTGAAACTTCAGAAGAAAAAGGTTGGGCTTTTGAATCCAAACCATTACCGAAGTATGAAAATGGTAAAGAAATCGAATATGATGTCAAAGAAGTTGCCGTAGAATCTTACGAAAAGCCAATAGTTGAAAAATCTCAAGACGGCAAATACACAATTACCAACAAGCGTACCCCAGAAAAGGTAAACTTGACAGGTCAAAAGACTTGGAATGACAGTAATAACCAAGACAGAAAACGTCCTACTGAAATCAAAGTTCGCTTATTGGCAGATGGCAAAGACACAGGTAAAGTAGCAACAGCGAGCGAAGCAACTGATTGGAAATACAGCTTTGAAGGTTTGGATCGTTACAAGGATGGCAAAGAAATTGTTTACTCTGTTAAGGAAGTAGATGTACCAAAAGGCTATACCTCTAAAGCAAATGGCATGAATCTTGTCAACAGCTACATTCCAGCTACTACTTCAGTTAGCGGTCAAAAGACTTGGAATGACAGTAATAACCAAGACAGAAAACGTCCTACTGAAATCAAAGTTCGCTTATTGGCAGATGGCAAAGACACAGGTAAAGTAGCAACAGCGAGCGAAGCAACTGATTGGAAATACAGCTTTAAGGATTTGGATCGTTACAAAACTGGAAAAGAAATTGTTTATTCTGTTGAGGAAGTAGATGTAGCAAAAGGCTATACCTCTAAAGCAAATGGCATGAATCTTGTCAACAACTACACTCCAGCTACTACTTCAGTCAGCGGTCAAAAGACTTGGGAAGATGACAATGACAAAGACGGTCTTCGTCCAAAAGAGATTCAAGTAAGATTGCTTGCAAATGGTAAAGATACGGGCAAAGTAGCGACAGCAAGCGAAGCAACTGGATGGAAATATAGTTTTGAACAACTTGCCAAATATGAAGCAGGTAAGGAAATCACTTATACGGTGGAAGAAGTTGCGGTACCGAAAGGTTACACACCGAAGGTAGATGGTATGAATATCACGAATCGTCATACACCAGAGAAGCCACAAATTCCACAAACCCCACCAAGTACACCAGAGAAATCGAAGAAGAAAATTCTCCCTTCAACAGGTAGTCAAAATTCATTCTTTGCATTACTTGCAGGTCTGTTCACCTTAAGTGGAGCTGCTTACTTGTTAAAGAAGAAGGTGTAATTCTATCATCAGATAGAACAATGAAAGTCCATTAGAGAAATCTAGTGGGCTTTTTCAGGCTCATTGTCAACTGTAGTGGGTGACTAGATCTAAGATCGAGAGAGGGACGAAGTTCTCTCTTTTTGCTTGTTTTCACTCTGAAGCGACAGGGAGGCTACCAAGAGGGTCAGAAGGGAGCCAATAGAGGAAAGAATAGAGATTAGCAGTCCAAAGCTTCTTCGTTCATGATACTCTAAAGAGGTAAGAACAAGGAAGGAGAAGGAAATGGAGTTCAAGGAGTTGTATAGGAAGGTAAGGGGGATTGTTATAATAATGCTTTGTGTGAAAATTTCCTCTCACACTTCAAAAGTAAGTCCTTATGGTTACATCCACCGTTAGACAGAGAGGAACTGCTCAACCAAATCAAAAGTTAGACTGGTATAATAATGATAGACCATAAGAAAGATTAAAAGGTATGACTCCTAGGGAATATCAGGAGTCATACCTTTTAACAGTTACTTTTTTATCTGTCCATTTTAGATGGGGATTGACACCAAGAGTTTTTTATTATACAGACTCAATTTTTATATAAAAAGAGTCTAAGACACTATTTTTCTCAGACTCAAATTGTTCTTATAATAAAAGCAATGGTAGGTGATTATACAAAGCATTACTTTGAGGTGGTGGGTAGGACTTGGCGAAGCCATCCTTTTCGAAATTTATACTAATAAATCATTGATATCGGTGTAGTCACGCTTA
Organism: Streptococcus sp. HMSC066E07; assembly: GCF_001814695.1. Classification (NCBI taxonomy): domain Bacteria; kingdom Bacillati; phylum Bacillota; class Bacilli; order Lactobacillales; family Streptococcaceae; genus Streptococcus; species Streptococcus sp. HMSC066E07. The sequence goes on along the minus strand of NZ_KV817430.1, from coordinate 162,545 downwards.
AGCCCTTCTGCGACAGGTCGGTTAGTAATATATCCTTTATAAGTAGTAACTCCTTGTTGTAGACCCAAATCATCTGCAATAGCTTGTTCAAACCCTTTGTCCGCCAAAGCTTCAATGTAAGGAAGTGTTACATTTGTTAAAGCAAGAGTTGATGTGCGAGCAACAGCACCAGGTATGTTGGCAACTGCATAATGAAGCACGCCATGTTTTTCATAGACAGGTTCATCGTGAGTGGTTACACGATCAGCAGTTGCAACAACTCCACCTTGGTCAACGGCTACATCCACAATAACAGATCCAGGTCGCATTTTACTGACCATTTCATCAGTAACGAGCTTGGGAGCTTTGGCACCAGGGATTAATACTGCTCCAATCACTACATCGGCCTCTTTGACACTTTCAGCAATATTGAAAGAATTAGACATAAGGGTCTGGATTTGGTGGCCAAAAAGGTCTTCGAGTTCGGACAGGCGTTTAGCGCTGATATCAAGAATAGTGACCTGCGCTCCCAGTCCTAAAGCGATGCGAGCTGCGTGTGTTCCAACAACGCCCCCTCCAATGATAGTGACTTTTCCTTTAGGAACACCTGGCACACCGCCCAGTAGTACACCAGAACCACCTTCTTGTTTGGTTAGAAAGTGAGCTCCAATCTGTACAGCCATACGTCCTGCCACTTCACTCATGGGCACAAGCAAGGGGAGATGCCCCTCTTGGTCACGAACGGTTTCGTAAGCAATTCCTATTGTCTTGCTAATCGTCATAGCATCAGCTAATTCAGGTGCAGCAGCCATGTGCAGATAAGTGAAAAGCAAGAGATTGTCACGTAAGAAAACATATTCAGCAGCTAAGGGTTCTTTGACTTTGACAACTAGATCAGCTGTCCAAGCTTCGGCTGCAGTTGTAACAATTGTCGCTCCCTGTGCTTTGTAGTCAGCGTCTGTAAATCCAGAACCAAGACCAGCTTTGGTTTCAACCAAAACCTGATGACCTTTTTGGACGAGACTGTGAACGCCAGCTGGTGTTAAAGCAACACGATTCTCATTGTTTTTAATTTCTTTTGGAATACCGATTAACATAGATTTACTCCTTTTTTGAGATGTTTTTATTGTATATGAAAACGTTTTAAAAATCAAGGAAAAATTAGAAACATTGATTTCAGTGAGTATTTATGTTATGCTATGAGGCAACATAGGAGGTTCGTGCAAAATGGAAAGTATTTATCTAAAGCTAGCTGAAAACCGAACTTTGGAAACAGAGCGCCTGCTCCTACGACCTGTGACCTTAGATGACGCTGAGGCTATGTTTGAATATTCTTCTGATGAAGAAAATACTCGCTATACTTTTTTACCTAATAAAGATTTGGAAGAAACTAAAAATATTATTGCTCGTTTGTTTATGGGTCGACCACTTGGAAATTGGGGGATTGAGCTGAAGGAAAGTGGTAAACTGATTGGCAGCATTGACCTACACAAGCTGGATCCGGTCCTCAAAAAGGCAGCTATCGGCTATGTGATTCATAAGAATTACTGGAATCAGGGCTTGGCAACGGAAACATTGAAAGAAATAATTCGACTGGCTTTTGAAAGTTTGGATATGAATATGTTAGTAGCTCTCCATGATGTTGAAAATCCCGCTTCAGGACGAGTTATGGAAAAGGCTGGTATGAAGTTTTCCCATATTGACCCATACGCAGCACTCGATGAGCACGAGGAAGGTCGAATTTCTCAGAGAGCTTATTATCGTTTGACAAAGGAAGATTATTTTAAAAAATATTGATGTGAACGTGATATTTATAGGAAATTTTAATGGTGATTAGGTTCTTTTTGGGACGTTCTAACAAAAAGTTCTTTCTCTTATGATGAAAACATTTTTCAAATCTATTGACAAGAATCTGTCTGCATGATATAGTAGATGGGTACTGCTGATTTAGCTCAGTTGGCAGAGCGCATCCATGGTAAGGATGAGGTCGCCGGTTCGATCCCGGCAATTAGCATGATGAACAGGAAAAAGCCCAATTTTAATGGGCTTTTTTGCATTGGTGACGATATTAAGACATCAAATTCATCAGCTATTATAGGTGATGGTATTCTCTTAGGTCAAAGCGTTGGCACAGACCTAGTCGGTTTGGACTTCTATCAAATAATGCCGGAAAATAATGCTGGTATCTGACCCGATTACAGGCGCCTCCGGCTAACTTCATCATGGTCAATACTTAAGGAAAACGTTTTGTAGATGAGTACGGTAGTCGAGATAAATTGGACCAAGCAGCGATTGACAATGGCGGTCTTTTCTATCTGATTGCAGACGAAAATATCAAAGAAACGGCTTATAATACCAGTCAAGAAAAGATTGATGCGCAGGTAGCACATGGAATGATTTACCGATCAGATAGTTTGGAAGAGTTGGCTTAACAGCGACAAATGGAGCTACAGGTCTTTATCAAGACGATCACAGCTTATAATATTTATGTTGATGCGGGCTATGATCCTGAATTTGAAAAGGAAGCTTTCGATCTCAAGGTTGAAAAAGCACCGTTTTATGCCACTCTTCGAAAACCAGCCGTTCACCACACTATGGGTGGGCTTAAGATTGATACGGAAACACATGTTATCAATAAACAAGGACAAGTTATCCAAGGTCTCTATGCAGCTTGAAAGTAGCTGGCGGATTGCATGCCGGAAACCGTTTAGTTGGCAATTCTCTTACTGATATTTTCACTTTTGGACGTATCGCAGCCGAAACCGCTATTGCAGAGAAATGTTAATCTTGATTTTTAGGTAGAAATCCTCTCAGTTTTGGGAGGATTTTTTGTAAATATTCTTGACATGCATTTCTTTTAATGTTAAAGTATTAACTAATTAAAAGTAGAAAGGAGAATGTATCATGAATGATGTAAAACAAAACAGTACTCAGGTATATCATACGACAGAACTCCTTTTTAGCACAGCACTGTAATTTATTTTTGATGAAAAAATAAATAAAACAAGTAAGCTCAGGACAGGTTTATTCTGTCTTGGGCTTTTTTGTGCGTTTCGGGAAGGATTAGGATGATTAAAAGTTTGTTTGGATATATAAAAGAGCATAAATGGTTATATTTATCCATTGCTCTGGTTTTACTATTGTATGATTTTACCATGTTGATTCCAACACAGGTGATTCAGCGTTTGGTAGATCATCTGTCGCATCATACTTTGACACAGCAGAATTTAATTAGAGACGTTGGTTTGTTAGCTTTGGTGACAATTTGCAACTATCTGTCGGCTTACTATTGGCATTTAAAAATATTTCAGTCGTCTATTGACTATAAGTTTCTCATGCAAAGAAGAGCTTTTGAGAAATTGGTAGCTATGAGAACGCCTTTCTACGAAAAATTTCGTTCTGGCGATATTCTAACGCGTTTTTCAACAGATGTTGAGGGAATGATGGAGATGGTTGGTTATGGGATTGTCATTCTCTTATATGCTGGAGGCATGATTGCCTTTGTCATTCCGACCATGTTTTTTATCTCATGGGAAATTAGCTTACTGGCTATGCTTCCGCTTATGATATTGATGATATGGATTTATTTTCTTGGAAAAAAACAAGATAAATTAGTCGAAAATAATCGTGAAGCAGTGGCATCTTTGAATGATGAGGTACTGGAAACGATAGAGGGAGTCCGAGTTGCGCGTGCTTATAGCAAGAAAGCAACCCAGAAAGAACAGTTCCAATTGCGCACGAAAGCTTTATCTAAGGTCGGCGATCAAATTGCTGGCATTCAGTATCTTTACGCACCGCTCTCCTCTGTCTTTATCGCTTTATCAACGGTTATTGTGCTTCTTATTGGCGCTGCTTTTATAAAAACGGGACAGTTAACAATTGGGCAAGTGATTGCTCTTCAATTGTATATGATTAGCCTGATTGAACCTTTTTGGATGCTGTCGGATTTTATTTTGGTCTACCAAACAGGGAAAACGTCTTTTAAAAAGGTAACAGAACTGATTGAAACGACAGATGATATGGAAATGAGTGGAAAAGAGGAGCTGCAACATCTTATCTCTATTCGTTTTCAGGATTATCATTTCACTTACCCACAAGCAGAAAGGCCCAGCCTGCGTAATATAACTTGGCGAATCGAAGCAGGAAAAACGTATGGTATTGTTGGAAAAACTGGCTCTGGTAAAACGACCTTAGTTCGTCAGCTTCTTCAGCAATATCCTGTTGGACAAGGTGTATTTCAGATAAATGGAAAATCTGTCAGTCACTATTCACGTCAATCGATTGAAGCGATGATTGGTTATGTCTCTCAGGAGCATATTTTGTTTTCAAAATCCGTCAAAGACAATATTGCCTTTGGCAAAAGAAATGCGACATTAAGTGATATTGAGCAATCTATTGAAACAGCGGCATTTTCAGAAGATTTAAAACGAATGCCAGACGGGCTGGAAACTCTTATTGGTGAGAGGGGAGTGTCAATATCTGGCGGTCAAAAACAAAGAATTTCTTTAGCACGCGCCTTTATTAGACAACCAGAAGTCCTCATTTTGGATGATTCTTTGTCAGCAGTTGACGCTCAAACAGAGCGTCGAATTATCCAAAATCTTCAGGATATGCGAGCGAATCAGACAACAATCATTGTGACGCACCGTTTGTCAGCTATCCAGCAGGCAGACTGGGCTCTTGTCTTAGAAGATGGACAAATTGTAGAAGAAGGGACTCCGAACCAGTTGCTAAATAAAGGAGGCTGGTATGCCGAACAATATCAGCGGCAGCAACATCAGAAAGGAGGGAGCGAATGAGTATCATTAGCCGTTTATTAAAAGAACTAAAAGTTGTTCGAATTGCATTCTTTCTTGCGGTTGGAATTGCTGTCTTAGCAACAGTGACTAGTCAACTGTCCCCTCTCTTTTTGAGAAATATGATAGACGGACCGCTTACACAGATTGGAAACGGAAAAGATAGTCAGGATCAGCTTTTGCAATTAGCTGGATTATACATAATTGCTGTAGTTTTGGGGAGCGCCTTGACTTACTTAGGCGACCGACTTTTAGCGCATTGTGGCAACAAAGTAGCCGAACATCTGAGAAATGAAGCTTATCAAGTCATGCAAAATTTGCCGATTTCTTACTTTGATGATAAGCCGGCAGGTAAGATTGCAACCAGAATTGTAAATGATACGGAAACCTTACGAAGACAATTTTATGCTAGTTTAGTTAGTGTTTTGATTCAAGTTCTTCGGATTGTTTTTACCTACGCTTTATTGTTTTACCTTAGTCCGCTTGCTGCCTCGGTACTTTTGCTATTGCTTCCTGCTTTTTATGGGATACAAGTATTTTATAAAAAACTAACGGACAAGCCGATGAAAGACTTTTATGATTCACGGAGTGACATCAATAATCAAGTGAATGAATTGATGCATGGAGCTAGTCTGATACAGCTATATCATCAGGAAAAAATAGTTCTTTCAGAATTTGATGCAACTGCCCGAAAAATGAGCCAAGCTGATAAACAAATTGTATGGGTAAGCGCTCTTTCGTCTTGGCCGTTAACGGAATTTTTGAAAAATGCAGTGCTTGCTGTTATTTTGACGATAGTTGGCCAGCAATTTTTAGGCGGTCATAGCGTTATTACCGCAGGTGTACTGTTTGTCTATCTAAATTATATTATTGATTTATTTGAGATGATGGGTTTTCTGGTTCGGCTTTTTCCGAATGTACAACGATCATTGGAAACAGGAAAACGAGTTTTAGAATTGCTAGATCAACCTCAGGAAGCGGATGAGAAAACGCAGTTAACAGTCAATAAAGGTGAGGTTGTGTTTGAACATGTGAGCTTTGCGTATGAGAAAGGCAAGACTATTCTGCATGATATTAGCTTTAAGGCAAAGCAAGGGGAGACGATTGCTTTGGTGGGACATACCGGCTCTGGAAAATCTTCTATCATGAACCTACTTTATCGTTTCTACGATCCTCAAAAAGGGAAAATATATATTGATCAACAAGACATCCAACAATATTCTCGGGAAAGTCTTCGTAGTCACATGGGAATTGTCTTGCAAGATCCTTATCTATTCACGGGAACGCTAGCAAGCAATGTAGCGATGACTCATTCAGGCATCAATCGTGAAAAAGTCCTGGAAGCTTTAGAAAAGGTCGGTGCAGGGGACTTGCTGGCTCGTTGTAAAAAAGGAATTGATGAACCTGTAAGGGATAAAGGGGCAGCATTTTCGAGCGGTGAACGGCAATTGATTTCATTTGCTCGAACTCTCTACGCTAATCCCAAAATTTTAATATTGGACGAAGCAACTTCTCATATTGATACAGAAACCGAAGAAATGATTCAAAAAGCAATGGCTGTGGTAAAGGAGGGGAGGACAACTTTTATCATTGCTCACCGTTTGTCCACCATTCAAGATGCAGACCAAATTTTGGTTATTTCTGAAGGAAAGATTGTGGAGAGAGGGAAACATGATACATTGGTAAAACAAAATGGAATCTATGCTCAAATGAGCCGTCTCCAGCAACAAGTATAAGTTTTGAAAGAAAAAATGTGCAATAAAGAGCAGAACTAAATAGTAAATGATTTATAAATCAGGCATCCCTATCTGAAATATGGTATAATGAAGTGATACTAATAAAGTGGGTGTAATATGTATATAGAAATGGTCGACGAGACAGGGCAAGTTTCAGAAGAAATCATCAAGCAAACACATGATATACTGGAATTTGCTGCTAAAAAGATTGGCAAAGAAGAAAAAGAAATGGCAGTGACATTTGTTACCAACGAGCGCAGCCATGAGCTGAATTTGGAATATCGAAATACAGATCGTCCGACAGATGTTATCAGCTTGGAGTACAAGCCTGAGCTGGACATTGCCATTGACGAGGAGGATTTACTAGAAAATCCTGAGCTGGCGGAAATGTTAGAGGATTTTAATGCCTATATCGGAGAACTCTTTATTTCCATAGATAAGGCGCGTGAACAAGCAGAAGAGTATGGTCATAGTTTTGAGCGGGAAATGGGCTTTCTTGCAGTACATGGTTTTCTGCATATCAATGGATACGATCACTATACGCCGGAAGAAGAGGCGGAAATGTTTGGCTTACAGGAAGAAATTTTGACTGCTTATGGACTTACAAGACAATAATACAAACAAACGCAAATGGAAAAATCGAGATGTGATTTCGAGTTTAGAATTTGCTCTGACAGGGATTTTTACGGCAATCAAAGAAGAGCGCAATATGCGCAATCATGCTGTTTCAGCAGTTGTAGTGGTCCTTGCAGGGTTGATTTTTCAGGTATCTGCGATAGAGTGGCTCTTTCTCTTTTTGAGTATTTTTCTAGTCATTTCTTTTGAGATTATGAATTCAGCTATTGAAAATGTGGTGGATTTAGCTAGTGATTATCACTTTTCCATGCGAGCTAAAAATGCCAAGGATATGGCAGCTGGATCTGTTTTGGTTGTTTCCGGTTTTGCGGTTATAACAGGACTAATTATTTTCGTTCCGAAAATTTGGAATTTACTTTTTTAACATGAAAATCGGAGAATCCTTTCCGATTTTCTTATATTAGACTAATAAGGAATAAACGAGGTGAAAAATGACCTTTAAATCAGGATTTGTTGCTATTTTAGGACGTCCAAATGTTGGAAAGTCTACTTTTTTAAATCACGTTATGGGGCAAAAGATTGCTATTATGAGTGATAAGGCTCAGACGACTCGTAACAAGATTATGGGAATTTACACGACAGACCAGGAGCAGATTGTCTTTATTGATACGCCAGGGATTCATAAACCAAAGACTGCCTTGGGCGACTTTATGGTGGAATCCGCTTACAGCACGTTGCGTGAAGTGGATACGGTCCTCTTTATGATATCTGCTGATGAAGCTCGTGGTAAGGGAGATGACATGATCATGGAGCGCTTAAAAGCAGCTAAGGTTCCTGTCATCTTGGTGGTCAATAAGATTGACAAGGTGCATCCTAATCAGCTGCTGAGTCAGATTGATGATTACCGCAAGCAGATGGACTTTAAGGAAGTTGTGCCGATTTCTGCTCTTCAAGGCAATAATGTTTCGCATCTGGTTGATATTTTAAGTGAAAATTTAGAGGAAGGCTACCAGTACTTCCCAGCTGACCAGATTACTGACCACCCTGAGCGTTTTTTGGTTTCTGAGATGATTCGGGAAAAGGTTTTATTGCTGACACGTGAAGAAATTCCGCATTCGGTGGCGGTGATCATTGACAGTATGAAGCGTGATGAGGAGACTGACAAGATTCATATCCGTGCTACCATTATGGTGGAAAGAGACAGTCAAAAGGGTATTATTATTGGCAAAGGCGGCTCTATGCTTAAGAAAATTGGCTCCATGGCTAGGCGGGATATTGAACTCATGCTAGGTGATAAGGTCTTTCTTGAAACTTGGGTTAAAGTCAAGAAAAACTGGCGGGATAAAAAGCTAGACTTGGCAGATTTTGGGTATAATGAGAAAGAATATTAGAGGCTGAGGAAGATAAGGTCATTATTTGTTGTAGAAAAAGGACAGCAAAATGATAAAAGTATTGTCCTTTTGCATGCATCTGGTTCTAGCAGTCAGATGTGGGCACATCATATCACTGAGTTAAAAAATGATTTTCACTATATAGCTGTTGATTTGCCTGGACATGGTTCTAGCCGCGACATTGGGTGGACAAATTTTAATGATGTTACAGAAATGATTGCTGATATCATCAAAAACAGGGCTCACGGCAAGCAACACCTTGTTGGATTATCGTTGGGAGGCAGTCTCGTTCTTAAATTGTTGGAAAAACATGCTGATTTATTTGATAGAGCGATTGTTGATGGTGTTAGTCACCACCCTATAAAAGGCTACCGCAAAGTCATAGCTGGTGTTTACATCATGTCGCTGTTTAAAAACACGAAAATAGTTGCTAATTTGATGACCAAGATGATGCAGGATGATGGGGTCACTGAAGAGAGCTATCGTCGTTTTATAATGGATTTGCAAAGGGCTTCTGCTAAGTCTTTTCGCCGAGCAATGTTACAGGCAAATCTGCTGAGGATTACTGCAAATTTCGACAATCCTGTTTTCTTTGTTTCGGGCGGTAAAGAATTTGAGACTATTCATGAATCTCATAAAGAATTTGCAAGAAAAAACAGACTGAGTGATTGTGCCTATTATCCAAATAAAGGGCATGCTTGGTTGTTTAGTGATATTGACACGCATATACAATTACTCCGTTACTTTTTTCAAGACGGATCATTTCCAGATAAATTGAAAGATTTCTAAATATGGACTACATTTCCTATATCCGATCAAAGGTTGGGCATGACAAGGTTATTCTGACCTTTTCTGGCGGTATTTTAGCAGATGACGAGGGACGCGTGCTGTTACAACTACGCGGTGATAAGAAAACATGGGCTATTCCAGGCGGAGCAATGGAACTTGGTGAGTCCACTCTTGATACTGCTAAGCGTGAGTTTTTTGAAGAAACAGGCATTGAGGTAGAAGCTACTCGTTTTCTAAATGTTTACAGTAATTTCGAGGAAGTTTATCCGAATGGTGATGCGGTGCAGACGGTTGTTTTTATCTATGAGCTGACGGCTGTTTCACCAGTGAATATTGCAGATTTTCACAATGAAGAAACTCTACGCCTGCGTTTCTTTTCTAAGGAAGAAATTGAGAAATTAGAATCTGTGAGTAGTAAGCATCGCCTGATGTTAGCTGAGTATTTTGATGACAACTTTGCGATGGGACATTGAGTTGAGATTGCCATAATCAGTGATTAGTTTAATTTTTTAAGGAGGTAGGGCAATGGAATTTGTAAATCTTTTAGTAGAAAACGTAGAACGAGTCGAGGAGCGTTTTTTATCGGTGCTGGATAATTTATCTGTGGAAGAAGTAAATGCTTTTCCGGTTGCAAATACAGTTCCGTCCATTAAGTCTGTGACTTGGCTGACTTGGCATACGGCGCGGGAGCTGGATTTTCAGATTGCTGATTTAGCTAAGACCGAGCCAGTCTGGTTCTCTAAAGGTTGGAAGAAAAAGTTTGCCTTGGATTTGCTAGATGATACGGAAGATTGGCACCATACTCCTCAAGAAGCGCATAAAGTTGTGGTGACAGATATTGAGTTGCTCAAAGGCTATCTGTCTGATGCGGTTGCGGCAACAATTGCTTATTTATCAGAGGTGAATGAAGACAGTTTGGACGATGTTGTTGATGAGAATTGGTTCCCAGCAGTTAAGCGTGGGAATCGCTTAGTATCGATCATCGACGATGCTGCTATGCATTCAGGTCAGGCAATCTATGCTCGCCGCTTGTTAGAAAGAGAAGATTGAAAAAGGTAATGGTAGGGGAAGTTCGAGCGGTCGAAAAATCTCATCTAGCTGACTGGGCTTACTTTGCTCATTTAGCTTGGAAGACAGAGAAAAAGAAATTACTAGCAGCATTTTCTGAAGGAAAATTTCCTAATGAATTTTTATACTACTTAGAGGGAGAAGCTGTTGCTTGGATCAGCTTATCTATGCGTTCGGAGTATGTGGAAGGAGCAGAGCAACTTCCTGTCGCATATATTGAAGGCATAGCGGTAGCACCTGTTTTTCAAAGACATGGTATCGCTACTCAGCTTCTTGACTTTGCTCAGTCGTGGGCGACAGAAAAAGGAGCATCTCAGCTAGCTTCAGATTGTGATATAGACAATGCAGTCAGTCAAGCTTTTCACAAGAAGACAGGATTTGAAGAAATAAGTCGAACGGTGCATTATATGTTACATTTGGATAAGAAAGGATAAAGATTTCATGCCCGAACTGCCAGAAGTAGAAACGGTACGCCGTGGTTTAGAGCGGCTGGTTAAAGGAAAAGAGATTGAAAAGGTAGATGTCCGTTACGCCAAGATGATTGGAACGGGGGCAGATCCTTTTGTCTTAGAATTACCGGGGCAAAGCATTGATGCTGTTGGGCGTCGGGGCAAGTATCTGATTTTTTATTTGACGAATTGGGTGCTGATTTCGCATTTGCGCATGGAAGGAAAGTATCTTTTCTATCCTGAAGAGGTCCAGTTGACGAAGCATTCTCATGTAATTTTTCATTTTACAGATGGCAGCAGCCTCGTTTATCAGGATGTTCGGAAATTTGGCACGATGGAGTTGTTGAGAAAAGAACAAATAACATCCTATTTTACTGAGCGAAAGCTAGGACCAGAACCGACTGAATCAGATTTTCATTTACTGCCATTTGAAACCGCTCTGAAAAAATCTAAGAAATTGATTAAACCTTACCTGTTGGATCAAACTTTAGTAGCTGGTCTTGGCAATATCTATGTAGATGAAGTATTATGGCGGGCGCAGATTCATCCGGCAAGAGCAGCTCAAAGTTTGACTGCTGGAGAAGCAGAGGAATTACGCAAGCAGATTATTGCAGACTTGCAGTTAGGTATTGAAAAAGGCGGTTCAACCATTCGCACCTACCGCAATGCGTTGGGAGAAGACGGCACCATGCAAGATTTCCTGCAAGTCTATGGAAAAACAGGTCAACCTTGTACTAGATGCGGTCACGAAATTGAAAAAATCAAACTAGCTGGTCGTGGAACTCACCTTTGTCCACATTGTCAAAAAATGAGGTAGGACATGGCAAAAATAATCGGAATTACAGGCGGTATTGCTTCTGGCAAATCGACAGTCACAAATTATCTCAGGCAAAAGGGCTATCAGGTCATTGATGCGGATCAGGTGGTCCATGAATTGCAGAAACCGGGAGGTCGACTTTATCAAGTTCTGTTGTCAGAATTTGGAACAGAAATTTTATTGGCAGACGGTCAATTGGATCGAAAAAAGCTAGGAGCTCTTCTCTTTAGTCGTCCCAATTTACTAGAGAAGTCCAGTCGCTTACAAAATAATATTATTCGAGAAGAATTAGCTTTAAAACGTGAGCAATTGGCAGCAACAGAAGAGCTTTTCTTTATGGATATTCCACTCTTATTTGAACAGGAATATGAAGATTGGTTTGACCAAGTTTGGCTAGTAGATGTGAGTAAAGATACTCAATTAGAACGTTTAATGACTCGAAATAATCTTAGTCAAGAAGAGGCTCAACGACGCATAGCAGCCCAACTTTCTTTGGCAGAAAAAAGACAAAGAGCTGAAATTGTGATTGACAATAATGGTGCGCTTTCGGCTACTTTAAAGCAGGTGCAGGCATTTTTAGACAAAGAAAGAAGATGATTTTATTAAGAATCAAGTGAATTGGAAACGGAATTTATGGATTGCTTGGCTAGGGAACTTTTTTGTAGGTGCTAGCCTGTCACTGGTGGTTCCCTTTATGTCTTTGTATGTGGAAGAATTAGGTGCTAGAGGCTCCATGGTTGAATTTTATTCAGGTTTGGCGGTTTCGAGCACAGCTTTGACAGCCGCTCTTTTATCTCCTGTATGGGGAAGTTTAGCTGATAAATATGGCCGCAAGCCCATGATGATTCGAGCTGCTTTTGCAATGACTTTTACCATGGGAGGCTTGGCTTTTGTGCCAAATGTATTTTGGCTCATTGTATTGAGACTGTTAAATGGGGTGTTTTCTGGTTATGTACCAAATAGCACGGCATTGATTGCTAGTCAAGCGCCTAAAAAGCACTCTGGATATGCTTTGGGAACATTGTCAACAGGTGTCGTAGCGGGGACGCTGATGGGACCTCTTTTAGGAGGAATGATTGCTCAGAGTTTGGGAATGAGAAATGTCTTCCTTTTGGTTGGATTTTTCTTGTTTGTTGTTACTTTGTGGACCATTTTTGGGATAAAAGAAGATTTTCATCCTGTTTCTAAGGAAAAAGAAGTTTCGACCAAGCAACTATTTCAACGAATTCCTCAAAAATCAATCCTTTTTGGTTTGTTCATTACTAGCATGGTGATTCAGATGATTGGGCAGTCCATTTCCCCTATTCTGACGCTTTATATCCGTTCTTTAGGGCAAAAAGAAAATCTGCTGCTAGTATCTGGTGCAATCGTTTCAGCTATGGGGGTCTCAAGTATATTTTCTTCTAGTTGGTTAGGAAAATTAGGGGATAAAATAGGAAACCACCGTTTGCTCTTGCTGGCTCTCTTGTATAGTTTTGTTATTTATATTTTTTGTGCGAGGGCTGGTACGCCGCTTGAATTGGGAATTTATCGTTTCCTGTTTGGTCTGGGAACGGGGGCGCTTTTGCCTGGAGTTAGCTCTCTGCTAAATAAAATCACTCCCAAAGAAGGTATTTCCAGAATTTTTAGTTACAATCAAACATTCTTCTATATTGGAGGTGTTATTGGTCCTCTAATGGGCTCAATGATTTCTGTACATTTTGGCTATCATTGGGTTTTCTATAGTACAGCAGGCTTAGCATTATTGAATTTTTTCTTTTTATTATTTAGTTTTAGAAAGTATTTAGGAGTGAGAGAAATCAGTGCGGGTAAAGATTAATTTAAAATGTTCAAGTTGTGGCAGTCAGAATTATTTAACAAGCAAAAATATGAAGACTCATCCAGAGAAAGTTGAAGTCTTAAAGTATTGTCCTAAGGAAAGAAAAGTGACCTTACATCTTGAATCAAAATAAATTTTATGGTAAAATAGATGAGATTTTAAGGAGTTTGATATGTATAATTTATTATTAACCATTTTATTGATTTTATCAGTATTTATTTTAATTGCAATTTTTATGCAACCTACAAAAAATCAATCAAGTAATGTATTTGACGCAAGTGCAGGAGATTTGTTTGAACGACCAAAAGCAAGAGGCTTTGAAGCAGTTATGCAGCGTTTGACGGGAGTGATGGTTTTCTTTTGGTTGTTGATTGCACTAATGCTGACAATCTTATCTAGTAAATAAAATGGGCTCTGACTTTGTCTTTGCCTATTTTTTCTGTAGTAGATGAGAAAAGGCAACTTAAAGTTTAGAAAACATAAGAGAAAAGGAAAGAATGAAAGAAGAAATTTTAAGCTATTTAAGAGAGAAAAAAGAAGCTAGCATAGATGAACTGGCGCAGGGGTTAGGGAAAGAAAAGGCAAAAGACTTTAGAAACCTAGTTAAAACGATTTCTGAAATGGAGCGAAAACGTCAGTTGAGCTTTAGCAATGCAGGCAAAATCCAGCTTCACAAAGAAAAGCAAATGCTTACCTTGAAAGGAACCTTTCATGCCCATAAAAATGGCTTTGGCTTTGTTACCTTAAATGAAGAAGAGGATGATCTTTTTATTGGTCGCAATGATGTCAACTATGCGATTGATGGTGATACGGTAGAAGTTGCAATTACTAAGGTTGCAGATCGCAGCAAGGGAACATCTGCTGAAGCGAAGGTTATTGATATTTTGGAACACAGCTTAAAAACAGCAGTGGGTCAGCTTATCTTAGACGAAGAGAAGCCTAAGTATGCTGGCTATATTCGATCAAAAAATCAGAAAATCAGTCAACCTATTTATATCAAGAAGCCTGCTTTGGTTTTGGATGGAACAGAGATTTTAAAAGTAGAGATTGATAAATATCCAACTAGAAAGCATGACTATTTTGTAGCTACTGTTTTAGATGTGGTCGGTCATAAGGATGATCCAGGGATTGATGTTCTGGAAGTTTTGGAGTCCATGGACATTGTGTCTGAGTTTCCAGAGAGAGTGTTGAAGGAAGCATCAACGATTCCAGAGACGTTGTCTGAAAAGGATTTAGAAGGACGTTTAGATCTACGTAATGAAATTACCTTTACCATCGATGGGGCAGATGCGAAAGATTTGGACGATGCAGTTCATATCAAGAAGCTATCAAATGGACATTTTGAACTGGGAGTTCATATTGCAGATGTTTCTTACTATGTTCAAGAAGGTTCTGAATTAGATAAGGAAGCGCTCAATCGAGCAACATCTGTTTATGTGACGGATCGAGTAGTACCTATGCTGCCTGAACGCCTATCAAATGGCATCTGCTCGCTCAATCCTAATGTAGATCGACTGACGCAATCGGCTATCATGGAGATTGACCAAAAAGGTCGAGTTGTCAAGCATACCATTACACAAACAATCATTAAAACCACTTTTCGTATGACCTATAGCGATGTGAATGACATGATTGCAGGAGATAAGAAAAAACGAGCAGCTTTTAAAGCAATTTTACCGAGTGTTGAAGCAATGGCGGAACTTCATGCAATTCTTGAGCGGATGCGATACAAGCGCGGAGCTCTTAATTTTGATACGAAAGAAGCTAAAATTTTGGTCAATAAGACTGGGCGTCCAGTAGATATTGTTTTGCGGCAGCGTGGACTTTCGGAGCGTATGATTGAGTCCTTTATGCTAGTCGCCAATGAAACAGTAGCAGAGCATTTTGCTAGATTAAACCTGCCCTTTATCTATCGGATTCATGAAGAACCTAAAGCTGAGAAAGTGCAGAAGTTTATTGATTATGCTTCTACTTTTGGCGTTCGAGTTTACGGAACTGCTAATTCTATGAGCCAATCTGCCCTTCAGGATATTATGAAAGCAGTCCACGGTCAGCCTTATGAAGAAGTGCTGTCTATGATGCTTTTGCGCTCCATGCAGCAGGCTCGTTACTCAGAGCACAACCACGGTCATTATGGCCTAGCTGCCGAGTTTTATACGCACTTTACTAGTCCGATTCGCCGTTATCCAGACCTTTTGGTTCATCGCATGGTGCGTGATTATGGCTGTTCTAAGGAAATAGCAGAGCATTTTGAGCAAGTCATTCCAGATATTGCCAGTCAGTCTTCCAGCAGGGAACGGCGAGCTATTGAAGCAGAGCGAGAAGTAGAAGCTATGAAAAAGGCTGAGTTTATGGAAGAGTTTGTCGGAGAAGAATTTGACGGTATCGTGTCTAGTGTTGTTAAATTTGGTCTTTTTGTTGAACTCCCCAATACAGTTGAAGGCTTGATTCATGTAACCAACTTGCCAGAATTTTTTCACTACAATGAACGCAATCTAACTTTGCAGGGCGAAAAGTCAGGTGTTGTTTTCCGTGTCGGTCAACAGATTCACATTAAGCTAGTTCGGGCTGATAAGGCTACGGGAGAGATTGACTTTGAATACCTACCTAGTGAATATGATGTGATTGAAAAGAGAAAGCAATCCAATCGTGATAGGCATCAACAGTCGCATCAAGATAACAGAGGACGAAGAGACAAGTCTCCGAAAGGAAAAGTTTCTAGGGATAAGAAATCAAAGAAAAACAAGGGCAAGAAACCCTTTTATAAAGAAGTGGTAAAGAAAGGATGCAAGAATGGCAAAGGGAGAAGGAAAGGTCGTAGCGCAAAATAAAAAAGCACGACACGACTATACCATTATTGATACGATTGAAACAGGCATGGTTCTGACCGGAACTGAAATCAAAAGTGTGCGGGCTGCACGAATTAACCTGAAAGACGGCTTTGCTCAAGTCAAAAACGGAGAGGTCTGGCTCAGTAATGTTCATATCGCTCCCTATGAAGAGGGCAATATCTGGAATCAAGATCCTGAACGTAGGAGAAAATTGCTATTGCATAAAAAGCAAATCCAGAAATTAGAGCAGGAAACGAAAGGAACTGGAATGACTTTGGTTCCCCTCAAAGTTTATCTTAAGGACGGTTATGCCAAGTTACTTTTAGGATTGGCTAAAGGGAAACACAACTATGATAAGCGTGAATCCGTTAAACGTCGTGAGCAAAATAGAGACATTGCTCGGACGATGAAGGCTTATAATGTGAGATAATGTACAAGATATAAAAATCGGAAGTTGTTTCCGATTTTTTAGTAGTTCGAGGTAGTTGATTGGTCAATCTTTCTCAAAAACCCTTTTCTAACATGGCAAAAGCTGAAAAAATTTTTCAGCCTTTTTATTTATTTTACGAATAAACAGATAAAGTAAATTTTCATTCAGTTTAGGAGGAAAAATGTTAGAGGTAATCATCACAAAAATAAAAGAGTATAAAATTTTAGTTGGTTTAAGCCTGATTGGTTTGATAATAGCAGGATTTTTTATGATAAATGGTCAATCTAGTAGACAATCAAATGTAGCAGAGCTCGCACAGGAAACAGTTACGAGTTCGGAGGCAGAATCAAAAGAAATTTCAACTAGAACGAAGAAAAACTCACAGAAAGAAAAAGCAGAGACTCAAACGAGTTCAAGTGAAGAATCAGAATTTTTAACCGTAGATGTCAAGGGTGCAGTCAAAAATCCAGGTATTTATCAACTGAAAAAGACTAGCCGTATCAATGATGCAATTCAAAAAGCGGGTGGTTTAACGACAGACGCTGACAGCAAGTCTATCAATTTGGCGCAAAAACTAACAGATGAAGCTGTTGTTTATGTGGCAACTGTTGGCGAGAATGCGACAAGTGTTGCAAGCGGAACAGGACAATCTTCAACGTCAGGAACTAGTAAAGTCGCATCGCAAAAAGGGAATAAGGTCAATCTAAATACAGCTGATTTATCTGAGTTGCAGACCATTTCTGGCATCGGTCAAAAACGTGCGCAAGATATTTTAGATTATCGTGAGGCAAACGGGAAATTCAATTCAGTTGATGACCTGAAAAATGTATCAGGAGTTGGTGCCAAAACACTAGAAAAATTGAAAGAATATGTCACAGTGGATTAAAAGATTTCCGATTAAGCCAATTTACATAGCTTTTTTGCTTGTCTGGTTATATTTTGCAATCTACCAAAGTAGTTGGTTAGCTTGTCTTGGTTTTATCTTTCTGGTGATTCGTCTTTTTCGCTTTTATTCACCGAAAGAATGTTTCATGACCTTCATGATCCTCTCTTGTTTTGCTGGTTTTTTCTTTGTTCGTAGGGAAATGGTAGAGCAGAAGACGAAAGTAGAACCCTCTCCCGTAAGACAAGTAGCAGTTCTACCTGACACGATTAAGGTAAATGGAGATTCACTTTCTTTCCGTGGTAAAACAAATGGGCAGACTTATCAAGTTTACTACAAATTGAAATCAAAGGAAGAACAGTTGGCTTTTCAAAATCTCTCTAGTCTGGTTATATTGACCGTTGAAGGGGAATTTGAAATCCCTGAGAAGAAGCGTAATTTTGCTGGTTTTGATTACCAATCCTATTTAAAAACGCAAGGGATTTATCGAATTTTAAAAGTGGATACCATTTTATCGAGCCAAGATCGAATCAGCTTGCACCCTTGTGAGTGGCTTTCTAGCTGGCGAAGAAAAGCTCTAGTATTTATCAAGAAGCATTTTCCAAATCCGATGAGTAATTACATGACAGGACTCTTATTTGGTGCCTTGGATACAGACTTCGATGAAATGAACAATCTTTACTCTAGCTTGGGGATTATTCATTTATTTGCGCTGTCTGGCATGCAAGTTGGCTTTTTTATGGAGGGTTTTCGTAAGTTGCTGTTAAGGCTGGGTCTTACACAGGAAATGGTTCATAAATGCCAATATCCATTTTCTTTCTTCTATGCGGGAATGACTGGATTTTCAGTATCCGTTGTACGGAGCTTAGTTCAGAAATTATTGTCGCAACATGGTATCACTAAGTTAGATAATTTTGCTTTAACGATGATGATATTGTCCTTGATTATGCCTTCCTTTCTTTTAACGGCGGGAGGAGTTCTCTCTTGCGCCTATGCTTTTGTTATTAGTGTGATAGATTTTGAAAGTCTGACTTCTTGGCGAAACATTGTTGTAGAGAGCAGTGTCATTTCGCTTGGTGTTTTACCGATTCTAATCTTTTATTTTGGTGAATTTCAACCTTGGTCTATTTTGTTGACATTTGTTTTTTCACTGATTTTCGATGCAATGATGTTGCCAGGATTGACGTTGATTTTTCTTTTTTCGCCTTTGATAAAGCTAACTCAGGTCAATTTTCTATTTGAAGGGTTAGAAAATAGCATTCGTTGGATAGCAAGTGTCTTTGGCAGACCAATCGTTTTTGGGCAACCCAGTCCGCTTTTGCTGATTGTTATGCTACTTGTACTGGCTATTTTGTATGATATTAGAAAAAATAAAAAATGGGTAATATTTCTTAGTCTGCTTCTTTCATTACTCTTTTTCATAAATAAATTTCCCTTGCAAAATGAGATCACAATGGTTGATGTTGGGCAGGGAGATAGTATTTTTCTGAGAGACTGGAAAGGACGAAATGTATTGATTGATGTTGGTGGACGTGAGGAAATTAGAACAAAAGAAGCTTGGCAAAAACGAGCAACTAGCTCAAATGCAGAGAAAACTTTGATTCCTTACCTAAGAAGTCGTGGCATAGATATGATTGATACTTTAGTCTTAACAAATCCTAATCCAGATTATGCAGGAGATGTATTAGAAGTTGCTAAAAAATTTGCAATAAAGAAAATTTATATTTCCAGAAGTAGTCTAAGCAATGCAGATTTTCTAAAGAAATTAAGGGAGACAAACACATTCATTCATGTCGTAAAACAAGGCGACAAACTTCCTATTTTTGATCATCATTTGCAAGTTCTTTCGGGTGCTAGCAAGAACGACCATTCGATCGTTTTATATGGTCAGTTTTTCCGTACAAGATTTTTATTTGCGAGCGACTTGAAAGAAGAGGGCGAAGCAAAGTTAATGCAGCATTATCCAAAGTTGAAAACAGATGTTTTGAAAGTCGGACAGCATGGAGCTAAAAGTTCATCAAGTTCAAAGTTTTTGCAACAAATAGAACCAACGGTTGCGCTCATTTCTGTCGGGAAAAATAATCAATCTAAGCAACCTAGTCAAGATACAATAGAGCGATTTGCACAATTGCCTGCTAAAGTCTATCGGACAGATGAACAAGGGGCAGTTAAATTTTCAGGGTGGACAAACTGGCGATTAGAGATGGTCAAGTAATTGTTCTCTAAAAATTAATTTCCGTTGATTTATTAGGAAAAGTATGGTATTCTATTAAAAATTTAAAAATTAGGAGATTTATGATGTTTACCGCTTATAAAAAATTTTGGACTCACTATGCTGATTTTGAAGGAAAATCAACTAGATCTGACTATTGGTGGTCTGTTTTATGCAATGCTTTAATTACCCTTCCATTTGTGATAATAGCTTTTGGAGCGATTATGACAGCGATTTTCAGTGCTATTCAACAAGCAGCTTACTATGAAGGAGGGAGTGGTTTTGATCCAAGCGTCTTTATAGCTGGATTAGGTTCTACACTTTTCGTCTTTGTTTTATTGAGTTTATTTGGGATAGCAACTTTAATCCCAAATTTGGCGATTATTGTGCGTCGTTTGCGGGATGCTGGCTATCATTGGGCATTTATCTTTTTATATGCAGGTCCTATACTTTTGATGTGGGTTCCAATTTTAAATATTTTGGCTGCCGTTGCTATGTTACCATGTTCTATCGCTCTAATTGTCCTACTTTGTATGCCAACTAAAGTACAACCTATGGTTTACCAAGGACAATTTACAGCACAACAAGCAAAACCTCAGCAACAACCTGTTCAAGCACAACAATTTACTCAACCACAAGAACAAGCAGTTGAACCTGAAATAACACCAACTCAACCTCAACAAGAATCTGCGATTACCACTGAAACTCCAGAACAAGTTGTTCAATCAGATGAGAAAGAGTTGGACTCAGCTATCTCTGAAGATAACTAAACTAGAAATGCTCCAATAATGTATTGGGGTGTTTTTTAGAAATGACGATTTTTTTTAATAACATTTTTAGGATTTACTCCTGAATAAGCCAATCTTGCATCTTATTTATCCCATTAGAAAAATGACCTATTTAAGCCAATTTTTAGTCTTTATTTGGATCATTGTGAAAATCAATGATAAGGCAAATGATAGCAATCGCAAAAATAAATAATCCAAATCCGATAATAGTTTTTATTATGATATTTGAAAAGTAAAATAAAGCAATAATCAAAAGTAAAAATACAATAAACCAAGACCACATAATAAACTTCCTTTCTGTCTTCATTATAACACAGGTGAATCTTTTTATATTATTTGAGATAATGTATGTCGCCTGTAGAGAGTTATGTTAGATTTCTTTTGAATGTAAAAAAAGATTGGTTTAAACGTTGAAAAGAAGTACTACTTTTCTTTCACTAAAGCAATTGATTTCTACACAAAAAGTCAGCTAAATGAAGGAAAATTTGGTATGATAAAGATAATTATGTAGATAGGAGAATGACCATGGAAAATAAGGTACGCTATAATTGGGCAACTTTAGGTACAGGTGTGATTGCTAATGAATTGGCACAGGCTTTGCAGCAGCTAGGTGGAAAGCTCTATTCTGTTGCTAATCGAACACATCAGAAAGGCTTGGACTTTGCACAAAAATACGGTATTGAAAAAGTTTATGATCAGATTGATGACGTATTTAAGGACGAAAATGTGGATATTATTTACATTTCCACGCCACATAATACGCATATTGATTTTTTACGAAAAGCATTAAAAAACGGAAAACATGTTCTATGCGAGAAGTCCATTACGCTCAATTCAGAAGAATTGGAAGAAGCGGTTTTATTAGCCGAGCAAGAACACGTCGTTTTGGCAGAAGCGATGACGATTTACCACATGCCAATCTATCGACAATTGAACAACATCATTTTTAGTGGTCAATTGGGTGATTTAAAAATGATTCAAATGAACTTTGGTAGTTACAAAGAATACGATATGACCAATCGTTTCTTTAATCGTCAGCTTGCAGGCGGTGCACTGTTAGATATTGGCGTGTATGCCTTGTCATTTGTTCGGTGGTTTATGACATCTAGCCCTCATCAAGTCCTTTCGCAAGTAAAATTTGCACCAACAGGCGTTGACGAGCAAGCAGGGATTCTTCTAACGAATGCCCAAGGAGAAATGGCGACTTTGACCTTGAGTCTTCATGCTAAACAGCCCAAGCGTGGAACAATTGCTTATGATAAGGGCTACATTGAAATGTATGAATATCCTAGAGGGCAAAAGGCGGTTATTACTTATACTGAAGATGGGCATCAAGAAATCATTGAAGCTGGAAAGACGAGTGAAGCTTTAATGTATGAAGTTCTTGATATGGAAGCAGCAGTAGCTGGTGACAAAAATGAGATGCATTTGGATTACAGCTGTGATGTCATGAAAATCATGACGGATTTGCGAAAAGAGTGGGGCATGGCTTATCCAGAGGAAGAAAAATAACGATACAGAACAGGAGAAACAATGGGGCATTCAGCTTGGCATAGTTTGATTAAGCAGCAGTTGCCTGACGGCTATTTTGGTAAAATCAATTACTTTTTAAATCAAGTTTATTCATCAGGGACAATCTATCCACCGCGTGAAAAAGTTTTTAATGCGATTCAGACGACGGATTTAGCAGATGTAAAAGTAGTGATTTTGGGGCAAGATCCCTATCATGGTCCGCGTCAAGCTCAGGGGTTGAGCTTTTCAGTACCAGATGATATTCCGGCACCGCCTTCTCTTCAAAATATTTTGAAAGAGTTAGCAGATGACATAGGCATCAAAGAATCTCATGATTTGACACCATGGGCACGACAAGGAGTCTTGCTGCTGAATGCCAGTTTGACCGTTCCTGCTGGGCAAGCAAATGGACATGCTGGTCAAATCTGGGAACCGTTTACGGATGCTGTGATTAAGGTTGTCAATGAAAAAGATACACCTGTTGTCTTTATACTCTGGGGCTCTTATGCACGCAAGAAAAAAGCCTTGATCACTAATCCTAGACATCTCATTTTAGAATCTCCTCATCCAAGCCCTCTCTCAGCTCATCGTGGATTTTTTGGTAGCAAACCTTTTTCTAAAACAAATGCCTTTCTAACGTCTCAAGGGATAGAACCGATAAATTGGTTATTGTGAGTAGTTTTATATAGTGGTACTTTCGAAAGGAGAAAAATGGTTAAATTAGCAACGATTTGCTACATTGACAACGGCAAAGAATTTTTATTGTTACATCGAAATAAAAAGCCTAATGATGTCCATGCTGGTAAGTGGATTGGTGTTGGGGGTAAGTTAGAGAAAGGTGAAACGCCGCAGGAGTGTGCTGTAAGAGAAATCTTAGAAGAAACAGGCTTGCGAGTCAATAAGCCAATATTAAAAGGTATTATCACGTTTCCAGATTTTACACCTGATAATGATTGGTACACGTACGT
Organism: Streptococcus sp. HMSC066E07; assembly: GCF_001814695.1. Lineage (NCBI taxonomy): Bacteria > Bacillati > Bacillota > Bacilli > Lactobacillales > Streptococcaceae > Streptococcus > Streptococcus sp. HMSC066E07. Next base: position 139,501 of record NZ_KV817430.1, on the reverse strand, counting down.
ATTTAAAGCGACAGAATTTGAGGGAGAACTGATTGACTGCGATGAAGGTACTTTGGAATGGGTACCTTATGAAGAAATCTTATCCAAGTCAACTTGGGAAGGAGATTATACGTTTCTATCTTGGATTTTAGAAGATAAACCATTCTTCTCGGCTAAATTTTCTTACAAAGGAGAGAAGTTGGTGGAGAGTCATGTTGATTTTTATGGAGAATAAGGAGAAAAGTGCATGTTGTTAATTAAAAATGGTCGCGTTATGGATCCAAAATCTGGTTTTGATAAGGTTTGCGATGTCCTAGTTCAGGATAAAAAAATTCTTCAAATTGGTCAGGATTTGAAGGCAGAAAATGCTCGGGTGATTGATGCGACTGGATTGGTGGTAGCGCCAGGGCTGATTGATATTCATGTTCATTTTCGTGAACCTGGTCAGACGCATAAAGAAGACATTCATACGGGTGCTTTAGCTGCGGCAGCGGGTGGATTTACAACGGTTGTCATGATGGCAAATACCACTCCAACGATTTCAACAGTAGAGACGTTGAAAGAAGTAATAGAATCTGCCCATCGTGAAAACATTCATATTAAGTCTGTCGCGACCATTACAAAGAATTTTGATGGACAGCATTTGACAGATTTCAAAGCGCTTTTGGAAGCGGGAGCTATTGGTTTTTCAGATGACGGAATTCCATTAAAAAGTACAAAAGTGGTACGCGAAGCTTTGGAAGAAGCTGACAAAAATGGTACATTTATCTGCCTTCACGAAGAGGATCCAGAACTCAATGGTATCCTTGGATTTAATGAACAGATTGCCAAAGAACATTTTGGATTTTGCGGTGCGACTGGGGTCGCTGAATATAGTATGATTGCGCGTGACGTGATGATTGCTCATGCAACCAATACTCATATTCATATCCAGCATTTATCAAAAGCAGAAAGTGTGAAAGTCGTGGAATTCGCTCAGCGATTGGACACTCACGTAACAGCAGAAGCAGCGCCCCAGCATTTTTCTAAGACAGAAGAGCTATTGTTGTTAAAAGGTAGCAATGCCAAAATGAACCCGCCACTTCGTTTGGAATCAGATCGTTTAGCTGTCATTGAAGGACTTAAGTCTGGAGTTATTTCAGTCATTGCGACAGACCATGCACCTCATCACGCTGATGAAAAGAATGCAAAAGACATCACCAAAGCACCGTCTGGTATGACAGGTCTAGAAACGTCACTTTCGCTTGGTTTGACTTATTTGGTGGAAGCAGGTCATTTGACACTCATGCAGTTGCTGGAAAAAATGACAATTAACCCAGCGCAACTCTATGATTTTGAAGCGGGCTATCTTGCTGAGAATGGTCCAGCCGATCTCACGATTTTTGATGCAAATGCCGAACGCATGATAACAGAAGATTTCGCCTCAAAAGCGGCTAATTCACCATTTATCGGTGAAAAATTAAAAGGTGTTGTTCACTATACGATCTGTGATGGGCAAATTGTCTATGGAAGCAAATCATCATAACAAGCATAAGGTTGGAAGTGTTTTTCAACCTTATTGTATTTTAAATTTCTTATAATTTTTAGAAAATTTTCTGTTTATTAGGATAAAAAATGATACAATAGAGAAGTTAAAATAGTCCCGAAAAGGTAGTCAAAGGTTAAATATTAACCATAGAGACTAGTGCTTTGTAACTTTTTAACGTAAGTCTGTTTACAGATTTTCAAGTAACTTCCTAGCAATAATAGAATTTTTAGGAGGGAATATTTCATTAAAAGGGGGACATGAATATGTCAGAACGTAAACTTTTCACGTCTGAATCTGTATCTGAAGGACATCCAGATAAGATTGCAGACCAAATTTCAGATGCTATTTTAGATGCTATCTTGGAGCAGGATCCAGAAGCTCATGTGGCTGCTGAGACAGCTGTCTATACAGGCTCTGTCCATGTTTTTGGGGAAATCTCTACCAATGCTTATGTGGATATTAACCGCATAGTTCGCGATACAATTGCAGAGATTGGTTATACAAAAGCTGAATATGGTTTTTCAGCAGAAACGGTGGGGGTGCATCCGTCGCTTGTTGAGCAATCACCAGATATTGCTCAAGGGGTAAATGAAGCCCTTGAAATTCGTGGAAATGCTGAACAAGATCCGCTTGATTTGATTGGTGCCGGTGATCAGGGGCTGATGTTTGGTTTTGCTGTAGATGAAACACCTGAACTAATGCCGTTGCCTATTTCTCTCAGTCACAAATTAGTCCGTCGTTTAGCAGAGCTTCGCAAATCTGGAGAAATTTCCTATCTTCGTCCGGATGCAAAATCTCAAGTAACGGTTGAATACGATGCAAACGACAAACCTATACGTGTGGATACTGTTGTTATTTCCACTCAACATGACCCAGAAGTAAGCAATGAGCAGATTCATCAAGATGTGATTGAAAAGGTGATTAAAGAAGTGGTTCCAGCAGAGTATTTAGATGAAAAAAGTAAGTTTTTCATCAATCCAACTGGTCGCTTTGTTATTGGCGGACCTCAAGGAGATTCTGGTTTAACTGGACGTAAAATTATCGTTGATACATATGGCGGTTATGCACGCCACGGAGGTGGGGCTTTCTCTGGAAAAGACGCCACAAAAGTCGATCGTTCCGCTTCTTATGCAGCGCGTTATATTGCCAAGAATATTGTTGCAGCAGGATTAGCTAAGAAAACAGAAGTTCAGCTAGCCTATGCTATCGGAGTCGCACATCCAGTATCAGTCCGCATTGATACTTTTGGCACAGGTACAGTTTCAGAAAGCAAGATTCAAGAAGCAGTTCGACAAATCTTTGATCTTCGTCCAGCGGGTATTATTCAAATGCTTGATTTGAAACGACCAATTTACCGTCAGACTGCTGCCTATGGGCACATGGGACGTACAGATATTGACCTGCCGTGGGAAAAACTTGATAAAGTAGATGCTTTGAAAGCAGTTGTTGCAAAATAAAGAAGAAGTTAGGATACAAGTCTCTTGTTTATAAATTTTTTATGAGGCATTTTATAATCAGCCGCAGTTGCAATCTGACTTAAAACGTATTTATTTGTGCCGATTATATTAGTGTTATCTGCAAACTCCAGCAGTTCCCTAGATTGTCGGATCTAGTTATCATTTTGAGGAGCGGGACAAAATTGATTTTTGTCCCGCTCTTTTTAGAATGCCACCAAAATAAAAGAGTTTTGTAATCATTATATAACAAGAATAACAAGTTAAAAGAGATTTCTTTAAAAGGATAGGATTTTCACAGAAACTGTGTTATAATAAAGTGCAGTATATTTGATTATAAATTCCTTGAAAGAGCTAAAAATGAAAAAAATTGTAATTAATGGTGGTCGCCCCTTAAAAGGAGAGGTGACTATTAGTGGTGCTAAAAATAGCGTAGTCGCTTTAATTCCGGCAACAATTTTATCCGATGAAATCGTGACATTGGACTGTGTGCCAGATATTTCCGATGTTGTGAGTTTGATTGACATTATGGAAGCTATGGGAGCTACTGTTGAGCGCCAAGACGATACGCTGAAAATTGATCCTCGTGGGATAAAAAATATGCCTATGCCTTATGGTAAAATCAATAGCTTGCGTGCTTCTTATTACTTTTATGGCAGTTTGCTTGGACGCTATGGCGAAGCAACAGTTGGCTTGCCTGGTGGCTGTGATTTGGGACCTCGACCGATTGATTTGCATATCAAAGCTTTTGAAGCTATGGGGGCTACCATGACCTATGAGGGAAATTCCATGAACCTTTCGACAGGTGGCGAGCGGCTTCATGGAGCTAGTATTTACATGGATACAGTAAGTGTCGGAGCTACCATTAACACCATGCTTGCAGCAGTAAAAGCAAAAGGGCGCACCGTTATTGAAAATGCGGCTCGTGAGCCTGAAATCATTGATGTAGCAACACTTTTGAATAATATGGGAGCACACATTCGAGGAGCTGGTACGGATATTATTGTCATTGAAGGTGTTGACAAACTTCATGGTACTCGTCATCAAGTCATTCCAGATCGAATTGAAGCAGGAACTTATATCTCAATGGCTGCTGCAATTGGTGAAGGTGTGCAAATCAACAATGTCCTTTATGAACACTTAGAAGGCTTTATTGCGAAATTAGAAGAAATGGGAGTCCGCATGACTGTTTCTGAAGATAGTGTGTATGTCGAAAAGCAACATGATTTGAAAGCAATCAATATTAAGACGGCTCCTTATCCAGGCTTTGCTACAGACTTGCAACAGCCTATTACGCCACTTTTGTTGACAGCTAAAGGACGTGGCTTAATTATTGATACGATTTATGAAAAGCGAGTAAATCATGTCCCTGAGTTAGCAAAAATGGCAGGAAAGATTTCAACGAGTACCAATCATATTGTTTATGAAGGGCCTAATCAATTGCAAGGTGCAGCGGTCAAAGCGACTGATTTGCGGGCAGGAGCAGCTCTTGTAATTGCAGGCTTGCTAGCTCATGGAAAAACCGAAATTACAAATGTAGAATTTATTTTACGAGGTTATTCAAATATTATTGAAAAGTTGACGAGTTTAGGAGCAGATATTCAGCTTGTCGAAGAATAGATTCGAAACAACGTTGACATGATGAGGTGAAATAGCCCAGTTGGCGTACCAACTGGGTCTTATCTTTAGAGGTAAGATATGAATTTGTGGACAAAATTGGCGGAATTCGCCTTTATAGAAACAGAACATTTAGTATTACGTCCATTTTCCTTTATGGATAGTGAAGATTTTTATAAAATTGCCTCCAATCCTGAAAATCTACGCTTCATTTTTCCTGTGCAGGCTAATTTACAAGAAAGCCAACATGTATTGGCTAATTATTTTATGAAACATCCTCTTGGAATTTGGGCGATTTGTGATAAAGCTTCTGAGAAAATGATCGGATCTATCAAATTTGAAAAGATAGACGAAATCAAGGGCGAAGCAGAGCTTGGTTATTTTCTTCGGCATGATTATTGGGGACATGGTCTGATGACTGAGTGCGTCAAAAATATTGTTTATTTGGCATTTACACAGTTTGATTTGAAGCGACTTTATATTATAACTCATCTGGAAAACAAAGCCAGCCAAAGAGTTGCCGAGAAGACAGGATTTTCTTGTAGGCGGCAGTTCAAGGGGAGCGACCGTTATACACGTAAAATGCGGGATTATTTAGAGTTTTGCTATGAAAAAGGAGACTTTCATGAGTAAACATCAAGAAATTATCGCTTATTTGGAAGAATTACCAGTAGGAAAGCGTGTTAGTGTACGCAGTATTTCCAATTATTTAGGAGTAAGCGAGGGGACTGCTTATCGTGCGATTAAAGAAGCTGAAAATCGTGGATTGGTAGAAACACGTCCTCGTAGCGGCACGATTCGCGTAAAATCTCCCAAAGTAGAGCTGGAGCACTTAACATTTAAAGAAATTGCTGAAATTACGAGATCAGAAGTCTTAGCTGGTCAAGACGGACTTGAAAAGGAATTCAGTAAATTCTCAATCGGGGCAATGACCGAGAAGAATCTTTTGCGTTACTTAACGGAAGGAGGTCTCTTGATTATTGGAGACCGCACCCGTATTCAGTTATTGGCTTTGAAGCATGAAAATGCTGTTTTAGTGACGGGTGGCTTAGAAGTGAGTTCTGATGTTTTAAAATTGGCGAACCGCTTAAGCATTCCTGTTCTAAGATCCCAACATGATACCTTTACAGTTGCAACGATTATCAATCGTGCTCTATCCAACATGCAGATCAAAACAGATATTTTAACCGTGGAACAGGTTTATCGTGGTAGTCATGAGTATGGTTTCTTAAAAGATACAGATACCGTTCGTGATTTTATGGATTTGGTTCGGAAAAACCGTAGCAGTCGTTTTCCTGTTGTTAATCAGCATAATATGGTCGTTGGCGTGGTGACTATGCGTGATACTGGTGACAAGTCTCCTCACACTATTTTGGACAAAGTTATGACAAAAAATATCTATGCCGTTACTTTAAACACCAGCATTGCCAATGTTAGCCAGCGCATGATTACAGAAGACTTTGAAATGGTGCCAGTCATTCGGAGCAATCAAACTCTTCTTGGAGTCATTACGCGTCGCGATGTCATGGAAAAAATGAGTCGGGAACAAATCTCCAGCCTACCGACTTTTAGTGACCAAGTCTCTCAAAAACTTCGTCATATCAACAATGAATTTTCTTTTGTTGTGGAACCTTTTATGTTAGAAAGTAACGGTGTTTTATCTAACGGGATTCTAACAGAGATTTTAACGACAGCAACACATCAATACATGACATCTGGCAAGAAAAATATTATTATTGAGCAGATGATGATTTATTTCTTGCAAGCTGTTCAGATTGATGAAACTTTGACGCTTCGACCAAGAATTGTCCGACAAACACGGCATTCTGCTATTTTGGATTACGATATTTACCTAAAACTTCAACTGGTTGCAAAAGCAACAATTACAGTAAAAATAAATTAATACCTCAGATATTAAGGAGAAAGAATGATAACTTTAAAATCACAACGTGAAATTGATTTAATGGAAAAAAGCGGTGCATTTCTCGCCAGTATTCATATCGGTTTAAGGGATTTGATTAAGCCAGGTATTGACATGTGGGAAATTGAAGAATACGTCCGCAGACGTTGTCAGGAAGATAATGCTCTTCCGCTTCAAATTGGTGTAGAAGGGAGCATCATGGACTACCCTTATGCCACTTGCTGCTCATTGAATGACGAAGTGGCACATGCTTTTCCACGCCACCAAAAATTAGTTGAAGGTGACTTAATCAAAGTAGATATGGTCGTTGGCTTAGTTGATAAAGCTGAGTTAGATGTTTCTAAACTCGATTTCAACAACGTAGAACAAATGAAACACTATACAGAAAATTTCCGTGGAGGTGTTGCAGATTCTTGCTGGGCTTATGCAGTTGGTCAAGCGAGTGAAGAAGTGCACCAACTGATGGACGTGACAAAAGAATGCCTTTATCGTGGAATTGAGGCTGCTCAAGTTGGCAATCGAATTGGTGACATTGGTGCAGCGATTCAAGAGTATGCGGAAAGTCATGGCTATGGTGTTGTTCGTGACTTGGTAGGACACGGTGTTGGACCAACTATGCACGAAGAGCCAATGGTGCCTCATTACGGACGCGCTGGACGCGGATTGCGTCTTCGTGAAGGCATGGTTTTGACAATTGAGCCGATGATTTCAACAGGTACTTGGGAGATTGACACAGATTTTGAGACGGGTTGGGCTCACAAAACGCTGGACGGTGGACTTTCTTGTCAATACGAACATCAATTTGTGATTACCAAAGATGGTCCTGTTATCTTAACCAGCCAAGGAGAAGAAGGAACTTATTAAAAATAAGAATGGAAAGGGGCTTTTTGCTCTGTATTCTAGTAGGAGACGAGATGAAAAAGTTTGTTTCTAAGATTGGACAGAACCCGTTTTTACAATCCTTTTTTAAATTTTATCAAGCATCAGAGATTGATTTGACAAGCATTGCGGTGGCATATTATTTGCTGATTTCGATTTTTCCGTTGCTATTGATTGTTGTGAATATATTGCCTTATTTTCAAATTCCGATAGCAGAATTTTTGGAAGCAATGGAAGATGTTCTGCCTGAATCGCTGTATGAAGTCGTTGCAAAGATTACCCGAAATTTGCTAACTCAGCCTTCTTCTGGCTTGTTGAGTTTTTCCATCCTTTCGGCTCTATGGGCATTTTCACAATCAATGTCATTTTTACAAAAAGCATTTAATAAAGCTTATGGTGTTGCAAAAGATAGAGGTCTGATATCACATAGATTATTTAGTTTAGTCATTAGCTTGGGGTTGCAATTTCTCTTTGCCTTGTCTCTTTTACTGACAATGTTTGGGAGAATGTCGCTTCGCTTGCTTCATAGCTTTTGGGAGTTTGACGATCAACTATATGCCAGTTTACAAAGAATGACCCAGCCGACTATTTACACCTTGCTGTTTCTTTCTTTACTGATGCTTTATTACTTTTTACCCAATGTAAAAATCAGGAAAATCCGCTATGTTCTGCCAGGAACGATTTTTGTAGTTTTTACGATTGGGGTATTGTTAAATTTATTTTCTGTTTATTTGGACACTTATGTAAATCACTTAATGGATGTTCGATTTTTTAGTTCCATTTTTGTTGTCGTCGTCATGATTTGGTTTACCTTCATTGCCCAAATTATGATTATTGGGGCAATCTTAAATGCAAGTTACCAAGGATGTCACGAAAAAGAATTTGAAACGAGACACAAACAACTGACAACGAGACTTATAAAAAATAAAGAGAAGTTCAAATGAAACTTCTTTTTTTGTGGTTATTTTATTGCATTTGCAATAAAATGTGGCAAAATATTGCTTAAGGAGGCAATATGACGATTTTGCGAGAGATTTGGTATTATCGCCCGAGCGTTGGATTCAATGGCGAATATTGAATTTCGCCATGTTGATTTGGCCAAAGGGCAGTATCTTTATTTGGTTCGTATCGTAGAAAATCCCGGTATTATTCAAGAAGAACTTTCGGATTTGCTGAAAGTTGATCGGTCAACCGTTGCTCGCTCCGTCAAAAAATTAGAGAATAAAGGTTTGATTGAAAGAAGAAGTGCAGCTGGAAATTTAAAAAATAAAGAGCTTTTTGCGACGGATACAGGAAAAAAACTTTATCCGTTTATCTTAGCAGAGCACATTTATTCTGAGCAGCAAGCTTTGACAGGATTTTCAAAAGAAGACGCCCAAATGTTAGAAGATATGTTAGCAAAGGTGCGACAGAATATTACTGATGATTGGGAATTGGTTAAAAAAGGACAAAAAAGAAATTATTGAGAGGTGTAAAATGAAAGTCACAGTTGAAAATGAATTTTGGGAATTATTCCCTCAAGCGCAAATTAGCATTATGGTTGTTAAAGGTTTGGATAATAGCGTTGACGAAAGCAAAGACCCTTATTTTAAATCTTTGTTAGACAAGGGAAGCAAGCGTGCAGAAGATTTTATCGTAGATGAAACCTTTACGCAAAATGACGTGATTCAAGAATGGCGTGGTGCTTTTAGTAAGTTTAAAACTAAAAAAGGTGCGCGTTCTTCTATTGAAGCTCTTTTAAAAAGGGTAAGTCAAGGTCGTGAGTTCAATCCAATCAATCCATTGGTGGATATTTATAATAGTGTATCACTTTCCTATGCCGTTCCTTGTGGTGGTGAAGATGTTGCTAAGATTCAAGGAGGGTTGCATCTTGGAAAAGCGCAAGGAGGCGAACCCTTCTTTCCACTTGGTGCAGAGACGGATGCACCAGCTCTTCCAGAAGAGATTATCTATTATGATAATGAAGGAGCGGTTTGTCGCTGCTTTAACTGGCGGGAAGCGCAACGGACAATGCTGACTGAAGGCACAACGGACGCAGTACTAGTCATCGAGGCTATCAATGAAGATCAAGCCAAACGCGCGCAAGCGGCTATGCAGGAATTGCAAAGTTTGGTTGAAGATTATTTTGGAGTCAAAGGAGAAATCACTCATCTAACAATTGACAATCCAAGTGTAGACATTTAAGAAAAAAAGAGCCTTAAAGCTCTTTGAAATTGCAGACAAACCACCATTGAGGTAGGTTTGTCTTTTTAATTCGTTGATTTATTTTTAAATACAAAGACTTTACTAAAAACATAATTGAGCACAATAATAACAATTTGAGCAAATAAGGTTTCAATGGTATTAACTGCTTTGATGTCATTGTGGACAAATTGACCAATAATGCTAGGAAATGTTGTGACAAAAATGAATGTGAGCCCCATGTCCAACAGAAAAGTGGAAAGTCGCGCAAGAGCAAATTTGACAAAACGAGCGTCCCAGCCTTTTCTTTGTTGCTTAAAAACAATCGTGTCATTTGTCGCAAAAGCAAAAAGGATTCCAGCGATATTGCCTATCGCTGTAGAAAGTAATTCATTACTCGTGAAAGCATAACAAAGCATACGTGTAAGAACTGCAACAGCAGTTGTAGCAACACCAAAAAACAAATAGGATAAGATTTCGTTATCGAAAAAGCGTTTTATATAATTTTTCATAGATTTAGTCTATCATATTTGAAAAAAATATGCTATACTTGAAAAGCTGTATTCGTTTTGTCAATGCAGCCCTTGGTGCTTAGTTCCCTTTCGCCAAGCATATTACACGCGGTTTGGCCGCTAAAGGAGAAAACATGGAAAAAATTACTGTTCGTGATATGGCTCAGATTGCTCTTGTTGCTGCGATTTATATCGCACTAACAATGACACCGCCCTTGAATGCTATTAGCTATGGTGCCTACCAATTTCGGATTTCTGAAATGATGAACTTTATGGCTTTTTATAAACCTAAGTACATCATCGGAGTCACCCTGGGTTGTATGATTGCAAATTTATTTAGCTTTGGAATCATCGATGTCTTTGTCGGTGGTGGCTCAACTTTGGTCTTTTTGAGCTTAGGTGTGTATTTCTTTAGAAAATACATGAATGAATACTTGTTTAATGGACTGATCAATAAAGCTTTCTTTTATTTTGCGATTTTCTTTTCACTTTCTATGGTGACCATTGCAGCTGAATTGTATCTTGTCGCTAAAGCACCGTTTTTCTTGACTTGGTTTACGACAGCGGTAGGAGAGTTTGCTTCACTCATTATTGGTGGAATCTTAATGGATAAGCTAAATAAACGGATTGATTTAGGAAGATAACATATCAACAAAACATGCCAAGGGATTTCTCAGCATGTTTTTTTATATTTCATGAATGACAGAAATGAGTCATTTCCAATGAGCAAGAAGCATAATCAATAGTAAAATCTATTGCAAGTTTGATGTTATTTGGCACCAAGTAATTGTTCTTTACAGTGAACGAGTTCGGTTATAAGGGCACAGTATGGCGTGTCTACACCATATTGTTGTCCCTTTCGTGCAATAGCTCCGTTGATATAATCAATTTCTGTCAAACGATTGTGCTCGTTCAAATCTTGATACATGGAAGGATAATGCAAGCCAATTGTATCGCGATTATAGCAGTTCTTTTCAATATAGTCCACGGTTTCTGTGACATTCAAGTCTACATTTTCGTGTTTTGCAACTGCTGCAAACTCACTCACAATCTTTTCAACGATAGCATGTGCAGGAGTAGTGTCTCCAAAGTCTGCCATATTAGCAAGCAAAAGGGTACACAAACTATTCATCGTTCCGTTGACACAGGCTTTTTTATAAATGGCATATAAGATATTTTCTGTATATTGCGCATTTAATCCAGCAGAATTCAAGGTTTCAATGACTTTATAAGCTACTTGTGCAGCTTTTGGATCTGCGACTAAATTCTTCAAAGCGATTGAGCCGTTTCCGAATAATTTTGCACGTCCAGGTTTTTCCATACCAGCAGTCCACATGGTGTTTCCAATCATAATTTGATTTCTTGGGACATATTTTTCAATGACTTCTTCGTGACCAATCCCATTTAATAGGCAGAGAACAGCTGTATCATCATGTATCAAAGGTTGAATATCTGCTAACATCGCTTCTAGCTGCATAGCTTTCGTAAATAGAATAATTAAGTCATTAGATAAACTTGGATCTACTTGACTTTGCAAATAGATGGGCAACTTGGCAACAACTTCTTCGCCGTTTAAGTTCGCTTGTAAACCATCTTTTTGAATAGCTGTGACATGTTCTTCCCAGCCATCTACTAAAGTCACTTTATGTCCTGCTCGATGCAACATCAGAGCAAAGCGGCTACCCATGGCACCGACACCTGCAATTGTAATATTCATACTAACAATTCTCCTAGCTTTTTTATTTATAGTATATTTTACTTCTTTTATGTATTTTAATCAATTAAATTTTTGAAATTTATCATATTTGATGTGATGAAGATTATTTTTCTGCTATTTTACATTTTTGTCTAATTTTTTGTAAAGAATATAGGTAAGAATGCTGTAGAAACGCATGAATTATGATAAAATAGAAATATGAAAGACAGAATGTTAGAACTGGTGAAGCTGCTCAATCAGTATGCTCATGAATATTATACCACCGATAATCCAAGCGTATCGGATAGTGAATATGATAAGTTGTATCATGAATTATTAGATTTAGAAAAGCAGTATCCAGAGTTCGTTCAGCCTGATAGCCCAACTCATCGTGTGGGAGGTAAGGTTTTAGAAGGTTTTGAAAAATACCAACACCAGTATCCGCTCTATAGTTTGCAGGATGCTTTTTCACGTGAAGAGTTAGATGCATTTGATACACGGATTCGGAAAGATTTTCCAGATGTTAGCTATCTATGTGAACTAAAAATTGACGGCCTCTCTATTTCTCTCATGTATGAAAAGGGGATTTTAGTTGCAGGAGCGACTCGCGGAGACGGTTCTGTCGGGGAAAATATCACAGAAAATTTGAAAAGAGTGAAAGATATTCCTTTAAAGTTGCCAAGCGAAGTTGATATGACTGTTCGTGGTGAATGTTATATGCCACGTAGCTCTTTTGATGCGGTGAATCAGCTACGTCAGGAAAACGGAGAACCAGAATTTGCTAATCCGAGAAATGCAGCGGCAGGAACGTTACGCCAGTTGGATACGGCAATTGTAGCCAAACGTAATCTTGCAACCTTTCTCTATCAAGAAGCCAGTCCGACAAGTGTGACGAGCCAAGAAGCTGTTTTAAATCAGTTATCTAAAAATGGCTTCAGTGTGAATGAGCGGCATATTTTAGCACATTCGATGGATGAAGTGTGGCAGTTTATTGGACAAATCACTCAAGAACGCGACCAGTTACCGTATGATATTGACGGTGTTGTAATCAAGGTAAATGATTTGGTTATGCAGGAAGAACTCGGTTTTACTGTAAAAGCACCAAAATGGGCGATTGCTTACAAATTCCCAGCTGAAGAAAAAGAAGCGCAGCTTTTATCAGTTGACTGGACAGTTGGACGGACTGGAGTTGTTACGCCAACCGCCAACTTGGCGCCTGTGCAATTAGCGGGGACAACGGTCAGCCGAGCTACTTTGCACAATGTGGATTACATTGCTGAAAAGGACATTCGCAAAGGCGATACGGTCATCGTTTACAAAGCAGGTGACATCATTCCAGCTGTTTTGCAAGTGGTTGAAAGTAAGCGCCAATCAGAAGAGAAATTGGAGATTCCAAAGAATTGTCCAAGTTGCAACAGCGAGTTGATTCACTTTGAAGATGAGGTTGCTTTACGCTGTATCAATCCACGTTGTCCTGCACAAATCAAAGAAGGCTTGATTCATTTTGCTAGTCGCGATGCCATGAATATCACAGGTCTTGGTCCTGCTGTTGTAGAAAAGTTATTTGATCAGCAGTTGGTAAATGATGTGGCTGGCATTTATCGCTTGACTGTTGAAGATTTGCTGCAATTGGAAAATTTTAAGGAAAAATCAGCTAATAAGTTGTATACTGCTATTCAGACTTCTAAGGAAAATTCTGCCGAGAAATTATTATTTGGCTTGGGCATTCGCCATGTTGGAAGTAAAGCCAGTCAGATTTTGCTAGAGCATTTTCATGATTTGGAGCAATTAGCAAAAGCAGAAAAAGAAGAAATTGCTGCGCTGGATAGTCTAGGAATGGTGATTGCTGAGAGTCTTTCTAGCTATTTCGCACAAGAAGGAACTCATATTTTATTGTCGGAATTAAAAGAAGCGGGGTTAAATTTCACTTACCTTGGCGAAAAAGTGGCAGCAGATGCAGCGCTTTCTGGATTGACCGTTGTTTTAACAGGAAAATTGGAGCGTCTCAATCGTTCAGAGGCGAAAAAGAAATTAGAAAGTTTAGGTGCAAAGGTGACGAGCTCGGTCTCTAAGAAAACAAGTCTAGTCGTTGCCGGAGCAGATGCAGGAAGTAAATTAACAAAGGCTCAAGAGTTGGGCATAACCATTCGTGATGAAGCTTGGCTTGAGAGTTTATAGAGGTTTGTATGGAAACAGCTAGAAAAAGAGCACGATTGATTTATAATCCGACCTCTGGTCAGGAAATTATTAAAAAAAATATCGCAGAAGTTTTAGACGTTTTAGAAGATGTGGGTTATGAAACAAGTGCTTATCAGACAACCCCAGCTCCTTTATCAGCTCAAAATGAAGCAGAGAGAGCAGCTAAAGTAGGATTTGATTTAATTGTGGCGGCTGGTGGAGATGGGACAATCAATGAAGTGGTCAATGGGGTAGCACCGTTGGAAAATCGACCTAAGTTAGCCTTTATTCCAACTGGTACGACCAATGATTATGCACGTGCTCTCAAGATTCCAATGGGGGATCCGGTGGCAGCTGCGCGGATTATTGAAAAAAATCAAACCATAAAAATGGATATTGGTCAGGCTTATGGGAAAAAATATTTTATTAACATTGCTGCAGCGGGAACTTTGACAGAATTGACCTATAGTGTTCCAAGTGAAGTCAAGTCACGTCTAGGCTACCTTGCCTATGTCGCAAAAGGAGCAGAAATGCTGCCAAAATCTAAATTACGCAAGGTACACATTGAACATGACCACGGTGTGTTTGAAGGTAAAGTTTCTTTAATCTTTGTTGCCTTGACAAATTCAATCGGTGGCTTTGAAAAATTAGCGCCAGATACAGTGTTAGATGATGGTAATTTTACCTTAATTTTGGTGAAAACTGCTCGGTTGTTTGATATGTTGGCGTTGATGATTCAAGCAATCAATGGTGGTCAACATGTGACAGATGTGAATGTAGAATATTTAAAAACAAGTAAGTTAAAGTTAGAAGTTTTAGACAAAAAAGCCCCATTCATGTTAAATCTGGATGGCGAATATGGTGGAGATACTCCTGTTGAATTGGAAGTTCTTCATAACCATTTAGAATTTTTTGCAAATATTGATGAGATTAGCGATAGTGCTTTGTCATTGGAGAATAAAGAATAATCAGGAGAATGTGATGTTAAACTATCGTGTCTTAATCCATTACCATAATCAATTAGGAAATTATGCAGCCTATAATATGTGGAAATGGCAAATGAATAAATGGGGAGAAGAGAGTGCTTTTTTCCAGTATGATGATTTTGGGATTCAAGGAACCTTGTCCTATACAAGCGAACAAGCTTTGAGTAATGTCCATGTCATTGTAAAAACAACCGATTGGTCTCACCAGTCGGTTGACTACTCCATTCAGTTGTTACCGCCTCATTTAGTGACTGAGGTTTGGATTATCGAAGGAGACAGTCAAGTTTATTATTCTAGGCAGGCTGCTATGACTAGTCCGTATTACGCAAAGTGTGATCCTCACGCCTTTGATATGGCATTGGACAGCAAACATTTTGACCAGCATTGGGGGTACCAAGGTTGGTTGGGATGCCGGTATAATGGTGAGCAAGCAGAATTCAAACTCTGGGCACCGACTGCAAAAAAAGTTCAGTTAGTAGTCTATAAGAATAGCACTAACAAAGCGAAAATCTGGAAGGTCTACGACTTACAAAGAGGAAAAGATTTTTCCAAAGATCATGCTAAAAATACAATCGGAGTCTGGTCTCGGGTGATTTCGGATGACTTGGCAAATAAAGCCTATCAGTATCAGCTAGAGTTTGAACATCACAAAACAGTAACACGCGATCCGTATGCGGAAGCCGTAACGGAAGATGGAAAGCGTTCTGTCATTTTATCGCCTGCGGAGCGAAATCCAAAACATTTCCAAGTGAAACAAGGGCAACAAGCAATTTGGCGTCTAGAGAATCCTTGTCAAGCTGTTATTTATGAGATGCATGTACGAGATTTGACGAAGTCTAACAGTTCTGGCGTGTCTAAAAAACACCGAGGGACCTTTTTAGGGGCTTGTCAAAAAGGAACAAAAAATAGAACAGGTCAAGCGACAGGATTTGATTATATTCAATCATTAGGTGTCAATGTCGTACAATTGCAGCCCATCTCTGATCGACACAAAGAGTATGACCAAGATGGAAATGTAATGTATAATTGGGGCTATGACCCTCAAAATTACAATGCTCCTGAAACGAGTTTTTCAACAGATCCAGCAAACCCGTCTCAAGGAATGCGGGATTTAAAAACGATGATTCAAGCCTATCATGATGCGGGCATTTCCGTAGTGATAGATGTTGTATACAACCATATTTATTCGACTCATGATTCACCGTTTCAACAAGCAGTGCCTGATTATTACTATCGGATGAATCCAGACGGATCTTTCCAAAATGGAACAGGTGTGGGGAGCGAGACAGCCAGCGAGCATGAAATGTTTCGTAAATATATGATTGATTCTATCCTTTATTGGGTAAAAGAGTATAATATTGATGGTTTTCGTTTTGATTTAATGGGCATTCATGATATTGAAACGATGCGTCAAATTCGGGAAGCGTTAGATGAAATTGACTCGAGAATTCTCACATACGGTGAAGGTTGGGATATGGGGACAGGATTGCTTCCGCTTGACAAAGCAAAAAAAGACAATGCCTTTGAATTACCTAATATCGGATTTTTCAACGATACTGAACGTGATGCTATCAAAGGAGCAGAAGTCTACGGCGGCTTAAAAGCCGGCTTTGTAAGTGGTCAAGCGACAGAGTCAATTGTTGCCAAGGCAATTCTGGGAAGCAGTGAGTTAGGAACCTATCTAGAGCCAAAACAAGTCGTTAATTATGTAGAAGCACATGATAATTACAATTTGCACGATTTGTTAGCCGAACTTCATCCAAATGATGATGAATTGACTCGTACTAAGCGGATTGAATTAGCGACTGCGATGAATCTCCTCTTGCAAGGTATGAGTTTTATGGAGCTGGGACAGGAATTTTCACGTAGCAAACTAGTGGCAACTGGAGCAAATGGGAATACCATTCAGGCAGATCATAAGCGTGCTATGAACAGTTATAACGCTCCTGACGCTGTCAATCAAGTAGACTGGGATTTATTAGCTCATCATCAAGAAAGTATCAACTATATCAAACAGATGATTCATTTAAAAACGACAACAAAAGAATTTTCTTACCAGCATTATGATGACATTTACCAGCATGCCTTTGTACATTCAGCGCATTCCGGAAGTGGAATTGTCATTTTTGAAGTGAAAGATGATAATTATTACCTCGTAATTTTTAATGCAAGTGGTGATAGATACAATATTGAAGATATTGGAAATTTGAAACTTGTAGCTGGAAATAGTCGTCAAGTTAGCGATTCTTTTGTTGAAGATCTGACAGCTACAGTCTTTGAAGTCGTAGAATGGTAATATCAAAAGATGTCAAGATTTTTTCTTGACACCTTTTCTTTCTTGTGATAAGATAGAGTATGTTGGGAGTAGCTCTGCTATTCCTAAAAATAAAAAAGAGAAAAGAGAAATTTTTAAAATGGCAGTTAAAATCCGTTTAACTCGTATGGGTTCTAAGAAAAACCCTTTCTACCGTATTAACGTAGCAGACTCACGTTCACCTCGTGACGGACGTTTTATCGAAACAGTTGGAACATACAATCCACTTGTTGCTGAAAACCAAGTAACTTTAAAAGAAGATCGTATTCTTGACTGGTTGTCAAAAGGTGCTCAACCTTCTGATACTGTTCGTAACATTCTTTCAAAAGCTGGTGTGATGAAGAAATTCCACGATTCTAAATACTCTAAATAATAGAAGTGCAGGTTGACTATGGATACGATTGAAAATCTTATTATTGCGATAGTGAAACCTTTGATTTCACAACCAGATGCTTTAACTATCAAGATGGAAGATACACCAGAATTTTTGGAATATCACTTAGATCTTGACCCTAGTGATGTTGGACGTGTAATCGGTCGTAAAGGTCGCACGATCTCTGCGATAAGAACGATTGTTTATTCTGTCCCAACCGAAGATAAAAAAGTCAGAATTGTTATTGATGAGAAATCATAACCACCCGTCAAACGGATGGTTTGAACAAGGGCTATAAGCCCACATCACCAGCCAGCGCCTAAAGACGCTGGCTTTCACTTTGTTCAAGCCTAATCGCTTTTGACTCGTCACTTGCCTCTTAAAGAGGCGTTAGTATTTCTTACCATCATCCCTAAAGGGATCTTCGTACTCTTTCACACTCAATTTATCAAGTGCAATGTCATGTTTTTCCTGTTCTTGGATATATTTTTTTATCGTGGCTTCGTTAAGTTCTACCGTGCTTACATAATAACCCTCTGCCCAAAAATGGCGATTGCCAAATTTGTATTTGAGATTCGCGTGTTTATCAAACATCATAAGAGCACTTTTACCTTTTAAATAACCCATGAAACTTGAAACACTTACTCTTGGTGGAATACTGACAAGCATATGAACATGGTCTGGCATCAGATGCCCCTCGATTATTTCAACCCCTTTGTAACTACATAAACGGCGAAATATTTCTCCTAAACTGCTTCTATATTGATTATAAATAACTTTTCGTCTATACTTAGGTGTAAACACAATGTGGTATTTACACATCCACTTTGTATGTGATAAACTATGTGCCTTATGTGCCATATTTTTCTCCTTTCGCTTTGCAATAGGCTTGAACACCTTTATTGTATTACGTTTGGAGTTTTTTGGTATAACCTGCGATTCGCACCCGCATAGCGGGTGGTTTATTTGTCTCGCACCTTACGGAGCGAGACGGACTAAAAGTCATATAATAAAAATGGAGCCATTCAGGCTCTATTTTTTTGCAATCTATATAGAAAGCATGTTTGAATTTTATATTAAAAATCCCATTTCTTCTAATGCTTTTTCGACATAGTCTAAATCTTGTTGCGAATCAGCTTCTACTAGATGATAATGGACACCGTCTGTCAATTCAGATAAACCGCGGAAATTGGTCTCGTGAATTTGTTGGATGAAATGCCGAACATCTCTGCGACAAGTTAATTTCAGATAGGTTTGAATTTCCCCATAAACGGGATGCTCTACCATAATATTTTGAACTCGTCCACCGTTATCTACAATTGCCAGTAATTCCGCTTCAATATCTTTAATCGTATGCTTAACTTTAAAAAGTTGGTGATAATATTTAGCACTATCATTCGTTTTGTAAATATAGCCTCGATTTGTACTAATAATAGGGGCACCATCTGCTCGTAAAACGGCAATGTCTTGCACAATGATTTGCCGAGTAACATGGAATTTCTCAGCTAAAATTTGTCCATTCAAGGGAGTTTCTGCAGTTTTTAAAAGCTGTAATAAATCTGTTCTTCTTTGTTTTATCATAAATTCATTGTAGAATAAATCTGTTAAATATTCAAGATTTAGCGGATTTTTTGTAGAGCTTTATAGATAAATTGTGCAATGATAAAATCAACGATACTATGAATGATAGTTCCAACTCCTACGAGTATGAAAAGCAGATAAAACATATTTGCTGGAAAAGAAGTTGAGGCGTAAAAGATGAGGCAAGCAAGGACTTCAGCAATCGCATGAATAAAAGCAAGGACAATATTAAGAATCCAAGTCTGGATTGGTTTATCTAAAGCTTTAGGATATTTTTTAAGATAAAGAGCGCCTACCAAGCCGAAGAATAGGTGTGACAGGGCGCGAAGAACGATAACAATGGGATAACCAGCTACTAAAAAACCAAAAGTAGAACCTAAAATAACAATCAAAGTCATTAACGGCGAGATAAACATGGCTAAGAAAATAGGAACGTGGCTTGCTAAAGTATAAGAAGCAGGTGGAATAATAATTTTTGCAGGCATAACCATTGGAATAACAATAGCTAGTGCAGTCAAGAGAGCTGTAAGAGTTATAAATTGATTTTTTGTTTTAGGTTTCATAATTTCCTCCTTTTAACTGTATATACATAAGTATAGTATACTGTTTTTGCAGATAATGTCAAGAGAAAATTTTGATAGAATAGGACAGAATTTCTAAACAATCCGTCTAATTTCTGTTAGAATGTCAGTAGTAGGAGAATATTATGATAGATGTAAAGAAACAACCGGAGTATATTTTCATTGATTCTTCCTTACGTTTGCGAAAGTATGATGGACAAGCTCATCTTGCCTTTTCTTGGTATCAAGACCCTGAGGTAATCCGTTTGATTGATGGTAGTCGAGAGCCTTACACACTTCAACGAATCAAGAAAATGTATGACTATCTTACTCGTCATGGAGAAGTGTATTTTATTGAAGTTTTGACAAATGCAGGTTGGCAGCCGATTGGTGATGTGAGTTTTTGGCAAGAGGACATGCCGATTGTGATTGGAGACTCAGCTTATCGTGGTCAGGGAATCGGGAGGACAGTTGTTCAGGTATTGGTTGAACGCGGACGCAAGTTGGGCTATAAGCGCTTGTATGTTCAAGAAATCTATGATGACAATGAAGCTTCTAAGAAGATGTTTGAGTCAGTAGGATTTTATCCTTTGGAAAAGACTGAAAATGGGCATCGCTATGCTTTGGATTTGATGCTTCCTTTGTCAGCTATTCAACCAAGTCAATTTTATCTTTCTGAAAAGAAATTAGAGCAGGTACAGACATGGTTCGATATAAAGGACATAAACGCCTTAAAGCCTTTACCAATTAAGCGATTGAAAGATAAAATCTTTTTCACTGATGGACATAGCAGAGTATTTATAGCTTATCAAGCTGGTTTTGAAGAGATTCCAGTTTGTGCAGAAGAGGATGATTTGAATTGGGATTTTTATTACTATTGCCTTCAAACTTGTGAAAAAATGGGAATTTTTACGATAAAAGATTTAGAAAAACGTATTTTAACAGAGAAAGACTACAAAATAAAGTGGTTAGATTGGTGCCAGCGAGTCGCGAAAGATTTTGAAGAATAAATAGTGATTATGTTATAATAAACAAGAAAACACTTTCACATAGAAGAGGTCAAAAATGATTTATGAATTTTGTGCAGAAAATGTGACTAATTTGGGAAAAGCCATGCAGGCTGGTGCTCGACGAATTGAACTTTGCGATAATCTAGCAGTTGGCGGAACAACGCCTAGTTACGGTGTCATAAAAGCGGCTGTTGAGCTAGCAAAACCTTACAATGTGACCGTTATGACGATGATTCGTCCACGCGGGGGAGACTTTGTATACAATGACTTGGAAATGGAAATCATGCTAGAAGACATTCAAATGGCGCGCAGCGCTGGGACACACGGACTTGTTTTTGGTGTTTTGACAACTGCTAATAAAATTGATTATCCAAAAATGGAAAAATTATTAAAAGCCTCGCAAGGGCTGGAAATCGTCTTTCACATGGCTTTTGACGCCATTCCAAGAGAACATCAATTTAGTGAAATGGACTGGCTAATGGAACATAGCGTGAAACGGATTCTAACTCACGGTGGACTGGCAGAAGAGCCGATTCAAGAGCATTTTTCTTGGTTATATGAATTGATAAATCATGCAGCTGGTCGGATTGATATTTTACCAGGAGGCGGTATTACGGTTGATAATCGTGATGAAATTGTTGCAAAGCTTGGGGTCAATCAACTTCATGGCACCAAGATTGTATTTTAGAAAGTGAAGATCATGCTAGACTTATTTGAGAAATACCAAGCAAATCCAGAAAAATTACAAGCTTTTGGTTTTGAAAAAAGAGGAGAAGAGTTTGTTTATTCTCAGGAAATAATGAATGGTGATTTTCTGTTACAGCTAAAATTGCAGGGTGAGAAGCTGGACTATCAAGTGTTTGATCAAGAGACTGGTGATGAATACGTGCAAGTCAAAATAGAGACTATGACGGGTGAGTTTGTCGGTCAAGTCCGTGAAGCCTGTCAGGAGATTTTTTTGACGATTCGAGCTAATTGTTTTGAAGAAATTGGTTTTCTTTATGAACAGAGTAGCCGCTTGCAGGAGTACGTAGCGAAGACCTATGGCGGACGACTGGAATATCTCTGGGAGAATTCTTCAAAAAATAGCAATCTTCATGCTGGTGTTTTTCGACATCAGGATACTAAAAAATGGTATGGCATTTTTATGACGATAGACTGGTCGAAGTTTGAAAATGGCAAAACTGGTCCAATAGAAGTGCTGAATGTCAAAAACAATCAAGTAGCTAATTTACTTAAAAAAGCAGGGATTTACCCAGCCTTTCACATGAATAAAAAATATTGGCTGAGCCTGCCCTTGGATGATACTTTGACGGATACAGAACTTTTTTCCCTTTTAGATAAGAGTTTTGAATTGACCCAAAAGAAATGAGGAACACAGTTAGGTTGCGCTAGCTGCGTTTTATTTTTACAGATAATGCAACAAAATAGTGTATAATGGTAATCAGTAATAGCAGAGGAGAGAGCATGAATCTTATTAGAAAATTGGGCTGGTTTTTCAAACTGGAGAAAAAACGTTATATTATCGGAATTCTAGCCTTGTCTTTGGTTAGTGTTTTTAATTTAATTCCTCCTAGAGTAATCGGTGTGGTGATTGACCGCATTGCTAGCCGAAATCTAACGTCAGACCAGTTGCTTTTAAATCTTTTACTTTTGGTTGCTTCAGCCTTTATTATGTATGGTCTGCGTTATCTTTGGCGTCTATATATTTTTGGTACAGCAAATCATTTGGGACGACTTTTGCGTTCTCAGCTTTTTGAGCACTTTACCCAAATGGCACCGTCTTTTTACCAAAAATATCGAACGGGAGATTTGATGGCGCATGCAACAAATGATATTAATGCAGTTGTGAACGTGGCAGGTGGAGGCGTTATGTCGGCGGTAGATGCCACTATCACAGCTCTGGTAACGCTGTTGACTATGTTTTTTGTTTTAGACTGGCGCTTGACTTTGATTGCTATTTTGCCATTGCCATTTCTTTCTTGGGGAACCAGTTTAATTGGACGAAAAAATCATGAGAGCTTTAAAGCGGCTCAGGAGGCCTTTTCTGACTTGAATAACAAGGTACAGGAAAGCGTTTCAGGGATTAAAGTAACGAAATCTTTTGGCTATCAAAAAGCAGAAAGTCACTCTTTTGCTAGGACAAATCAGGATGTCTATGAGAAGAATATTTTAGCTGCTAAATATAATTCCCTCTTCGACCCTATGGTTCTGATTTTCATTGGCTTATCTTATGCATTAACCTTGATTTTTGGGGGAATGTTCATCTCTAGAGGACAATTTACAGTTGGAGAGTTAGTGACATTTATTACTTATCTAGATATGCTGGTATGGCCTTTGCAGGCGATGGGCTATCTCTTCAACATCAGCCAAAGAGGAATGGTTTCTTATGAACGGATTGAGCGACTATTGGCAGAAAAATCTGATGTCAAAGAGACCAAAAATCCCGTTTCCTCTATACAAAATGGTCGTTTGGTCTATGATATTCAGCGTTTTTCTTATGAGAAAGCAGCCACTTTATCCAATATTCATTTTGCATTAGAAAAAGGGCAGACGCTAGGAATTGTTGGACAAACAGGTTCTGGCAAAACAACACTATTACGCCTGCTCATGCGAGAACGGGATATTCAAGAAGGTGCTATTTATCTGAATGATCATGATATTCGAGATTATAGCTTAAATGATTTTCGGAGTTTGATTGGTTACGTACCACAAGAACAGATTCTTTTTGCAATGTCGATTGCGGACAATATTCGTTTTGCAAATCCAGACTTGTCAGATGACGAAGTGATTCAAGCTAGTAAACTTTGTGGTCTTTATGAGGATATTATTGCCATGCCAGAAGGCTTTCAGACGATTGTCGGTGAACGAGGGGTATCGCTTTCAGGAGGTCAAAAGCAACGATTAGCGATGAGTCGAGCGCTCGTTTTGAAACCAGATATTTTAATCTTGGATGATTCTTTGTCTGCTGTTGATGCTAAAACAGAGCATTTGATTTTGGAAAATCTCAAGGAAGAAAGAGATGGTAAGACGACGATTATTACTGCTCACCGATTGTCAGCAGTTGTTCATGCAGATTTGATCTTAGTTATGGAAAATGGGCGCATTAAAGAGCGAGGCACACACCAAGAATTGCTGGCTCAAAACGGTTGGTATGCGCATACTTATCATAATCAGCAATTGGCAGAAAGTCTGAAGGAGGAGTGATTATGAAAAAACAAGCAACTTTTCATCGCCTTCTGACTTATATGTGGCGTTATAAATGGGTGAGCATTTTGGCACTTACTTTTATCTTTGCAACAACTTTGATAACGACAGCTTTGCCACTTTTGGCTCGGTATTTCATTGACCATTTTATCAGTCGTCATCAGATTATGGCGGGATTTTATATTCTGATTCTCTATTATGCTCTCTTTCTGTTGAGGGTGCTATTTACTTTCTTAGGACAGTATTCTTTTGCCCGTGTGGCATATAGCATTGTTCGCGATCTGCGTCAGGAGAGTTTTGAAAATATTGAGCGGTTACGTATGGCTTATTTTGATCAAACGGCTGCAGGAGCGATTGTCTCCCGTTTGACGAATGATACACAAGCGGTAGCAGATATGTTTAGTAGCATCTTCTCAAGCTTTATAAGTTCCATTTTTATTCTTGTTGTAACAGTAGTGACGATGTGCACCTTGAATTGGCGCTTGACAGGACTTATTGTACTCTTTTTACCAGTCATGCTGGGCTCCATTTTACTTTATCAACGCTTATCTAATCGTCTCCTCAAACTTGTCCGAAGCAAACTGAGCGATTTGAATGTCAAACTTTCTGAAAGTATTGAGGGGATGCGAATTATTCAGGCGTTTGGTCAGGAAAAACGCCTAATAAATGAATTTGAAACGATTAACGGCGAGCATTTGGAGTATACAGTTCGCTATCTCAATATCAATAGCCTTTTTCTGCGTCCAGCTATGTCTTTGCTGAAAATTTTAGCTTATGCGGTTATTTTAGCCTACTTTGGCTTTACTTGGCAGGTTGCAGGAGTGACAGCAGGTGTCATGTATGCTTTTATCCAATATGTCAATCAACTTTTCAATCCTCTGATTGATTTGATGCAAAATTACTCTGTTTTGCAGACATCTATGGTGGCTGCAGACCGTGTTTTTGCAATCATAGACCGTAGAGACTATGAGCCCAATCAAGCTAATCTTCCATTGGAAATTACAGCTGGGAATATTGAATTTCGTCATGTTTCCTTTTCATACGACGGCAAGCGTGATGTTCTGAAAAATATTTCATTTTCAGTCAAGCAGGGGGAAACAATCGCCTTTGTCGGTTCGACTGGCTCAGGCAAGTCTTCAATCATCAATCTTTTTCTGCGATTTTATGAATTTGAAAGAGGAGAAATTTTAATTGATGATAAAAATATTAAGAATTACAGCCAAGCTGAACTGCGCCGGAATATTGGTTTAGTTCTTCAAGATCCTTTCCTCTATCACGGTACCATTGCTTCTAATATCCAAATGTATCAGGAAAATATGAGTCGAGAGGATATTGTAGAAGCTGCGAAGTTTGTGGATGCTCACGATTTTATTAGTCAGCTTCCTACAGGATATGACAGTCCAGTAACCGAGCGAGGAGCGACTTTTTCAAGTGGACAAAGGCAATTGCTAGCTTTTGCTCGAACAATCGCTACCAAGCCTAAAATCTTGATTTTGGACGAAGCAACTGCTAATATCGACTCAGAGACCGAAGAACTTATCCAAACTTCGCTGAAAAAAATGCGCCAAGGACGAACAACGATTGCCATTGCTCACCGGCTGTCCACCATTCAGGACGCTAACTGCATTTATGTCATGGAGCAGGGGCGTATTGTCGAATCCGGCACACACGAAGAGCTTCTAGCGCTTAAGGGTACTTATTATAAAATGTATCAGTTGCAGGCTGGAATGATGGAAAAAGCGTAAAGTCTTAAAAAAGGAGTTTCGGCTCCTTTTTATAAATATTCATTTAAGTGTTCTAAGGTTTTTTCTAGATCCCCGTATTTAATTTTTGCATATTGATAAGGACAATCCTGTATATAGCTTGCTTCAAAAAAATCCAATGGCAGATTGCTATGTTTGAGGGAACTGATAGATTTAAGTCCACGTAGATCTAGTAAGATACCATCTCTATTGAGAAAGTAGGAAAGTTTGAGCTGATTTTGGCTTAAAAGTTTTCTAGCTCTCGTCAATTCTTTTTCTTGTTGATTGAGCAGAGAAAGACGATTTTTTTCAAACATGAGATTGTCAATATAAAGGGATAGAGCTTTCTGCATGATGAGATTGCTGTCGTAATCTACTGCTTTTTTGTAGGTAATAAAAGTAGATTGAATAGCTGGAGGAAATAGCAGAGCTGTTATCCGAAGGGCGGGGAAGAGACTAGTAGAAAATGACTTGATATAGATGACATGCTGGCTGTCGTCCAAGTAATGAAAGGTCAGTTCGCGTTTGCTGTCAAAGTCAGCCAAATAATCATCTTCTATGATATAAACATCATAAAGCCGAGCGAGACGAATGATTTCTTCCTTCTCCTTTCGACTGTAAGAATGCCCCAAGGGATAATGAAAACGCGGGATAGTATAGAAGAATTTGATACGACCAGATTGAAAAATCCGCTCCAATTCTTCTAAATCAATCCCTTCTGGAGTTCGCTCAATTGTTTGATAAGGAAGTTGTTGCGCAGTTAGCAAATCATTTATCCGATGATAGGTCGGCTGCTCAACTAGAATTTCATATTTTTTATTTGGAAAGGCAATTTGCGAAAGAATATAAAGAGCTTGCTGGGTACCAGATGTCAGAACGAGCCTGTCAGCAGAGGTGTAGATAGCTGAATCCAGAAGCAGCTGCTGGACAGATTGTCGTAAGTCTTCCAGCCCTTCTTGCTGAGAATAGTAGTTAAAAAGATAATTCTCTCGTCCAATCAGCGTTTCATTAAGACAAAGTCGAAAGTCTTCATAAATTTGGTAGTGGTCATCTCTGACGGTTAATTCTATGTCCTGCTGGTCTTCCAGACTATTTTCCAGCACATAGTAGCCACTTTTAGGAACTGCATAGATATACTTCTGATATTTCAACTCTATCAGTGCCTTCTGGGCTGTGTCTTTGCTACAGCGATAGTCGTCTGCCAGCTGACGGACAGAAGGAATCTTTTGTCCCTTGGACAATTTCCCACTTTTAATATCTTGGCTAATCTGATCTATGATACATTGATACTTAGGTTTTATCATCTTAACTGTCCCCATACAGAAGAATTTTTTCTCTATTGTAACGTATTTTGAAATCTTTTACAATCAGGAAATGATAAGTTGTATTGTGTAGGATTCCCCCATAGATTTCTCCCTACCAATAATTGATGTAAAAGAATTGTAATCTAATAGTTATCTGAGTAATACATTAGCGGAATTGTAATTTAGGCTGAAATGGTTTATAATGAAAAGTAGCAAGTATATTAGGAGGCCGTCTAATGGAGAGAAAAATTAAAAAATCGGTAGTTGCGACCGGTTTAGCTGCAACCACTATTATTTCAGGCAGTTTATCACATCAAGTAAATGCCGAAGAAGTAAAAACACAATCTACTGAGCCAAAGACATCTGAAAAAATCACCAAACCAGTTACAGAAACAGATGTTCAATCAGCAAAGATGCAAGCCGATGCTGCAAAGGTTCAGACAGATGCTCAGCAAAAAGTTGTAGAGCAAGTTAAAGGGGATGTAAATACTTCAAAGGACGCGGTAGCAGATAGCGAAAAAGCTGTTGCAAATGCTGAGGCAGAAAAGAAAGAAGCAACTCCAGAAGTTATTGAAACCGCAAAAGAAGAAGTGGCGACATCAGAGAAGGCGGTTACAACAGAGGAAAATAAGGTTCAAGAAGCAGAACAGTCTGAAACAAAGGCAAAAGAAGCTGTTAAAAATCAAGAAAATGTTGTTGCAGGGCAACAATCACTTGTTGATGTAGCACAACGTGAATTAGATACAGCAAAAGCTCCGGTTGCAAATGAGCAGCAAGAGCTCAACCAAGCACAAGATGCAGAAAAACAAGCAGAAAAAGATTTAGCAGAAAAGCAAAAAGAGCTTGCTAAGGTGAAAGAAGAAATCGCTAATCTTCCTAAAGAAATCAATTCAGCGACTGAGCAAGTCAAGCAAAGTGAGCAAAAAGTTGCAGAAAATCAAGCAGCTATTGATCAAAAAGCCAGTGAAGTAGCTCGTGCCGAACAGTCAGCTGCTAATAGAAGAAACGTTGATTTAAGCAAAGCAACCTACGGTGAATTTTTACAACACGCTAAAACAAATGGAGCCAACCAAGCGATTCGTAATGCAGCTGCTGAAGCTCTAACAACTTATGAAAGAGCTAAACGTGAAGACGGTATTACAGTTGGTTCTGACGCAACAAGCCCAGCAACTTTAGAAAATAATTTAAAAGCAATTGAGTTAGTTAGAGCGATCAATGCTTATCGTAGACAAGCTGGATTAAAAGAATTATTGATTGATCCTTACAAAAATCCAGCCAGCCAAGTCCAAACTCTTTATTTTGAAAGAGCAGATTGGCATATGGGTAAATATTTGAGAAATGAAAATGTGGCGATTAGTTTTACTCCAAAAGGAGCCGTTGACTTCTGGCATAAGGAAAAATCTATCTATATGGCTGAGGCAGCTAAGTATGGCTTAACAACCAATGAGCGAGACATTGATTCCAATCAAATTTATACCACCTTACGTAATCGTGGTCAACTTGCTTTCTTCTATAGAGTTGGTCACTATCTTCAAATGATGGATAAAAACTTTAATACCATTTCAGCTGCATATGATCAAGTTCCAAATCAATACAGCAATATATATGGAACGTCTGAAGTTGGATTCTATAACGATCATAATTTTAATGCGCGTGTTAATAATGGCACTCTTCTTAGCGCAGACGCGTATGAGCAAGCAATCCGTAATTTTGCTGGTGCTGCAAAAGCTGCAAATGCACAAGCAACAGTAGCCAAGAATCAATTAGCTATGTTGCGAGCTCAAAGAACAGGCTATGTATCTACTTTAAATATCCAAAAGGCAAAATTAGCAGACCTTCAAAAATTGGCCGCAAATCGTTCAGGAGCCCTTGCTACTGCAAACGCTGAGTTGATTACAGCAGAAGCAGCTTTGAAAAAAGCAAAGCAAAATGTTGTGACAAAAGAAGCTGCTTTGAAGCGCGCAACTGCAACTATTGCATCCAAGTTGGCGCCAAAACAAGCAGCATTAGCAAAAGAACAAGGATTACTAGAAACTGCTAAAAATAAATTAGCAGAACTCAAGAAAGTCTTAATTACAGCAGAATTAAATGTTGCCAAGGCAAAAGACGCTTTGCAAACTAGTAAAGCCAAGCTAAAAGAAGCACAAGATAACTTGGAAAAATTACAAAATGCACCACAAGCACTTGAAGCAGCTCAAAAGGCTCTTCAAGCTGCACAAGCTGACTATGCCTCTAAGGTTAAAACGTTAAAAGATGAAGAAGCAAAACTAGAGATTTCTCGTTCAATTTATACCAAGTTACAAGAAAACTATGAGCAATTGAGAAGTCAACTTCCTCCGAAGGCTCAAAAAGAACCAGATGGAGAAGTACAAAAGTTACACTTATCCAGAACTTACCAACCAAAACCATTGTTAGTTAGACAACAAAATACTGACCAAAAAGCTTTGCCTGCTACAGGTACTAAAGCAGATCAGGTTGCTACATTAGGATTGCTACTTGGTTTAGGAACTCTAGCTAGTGCTCGCCGTCGTAAAAGAAATAACGAAGATTAAATAATTGAAGATTTTAGAAAAAATCTAATCTTTCTTCCCAAAGGCAAACAACTCTGTTTTCGAGTGTTTGTCTTTTTGATTGAGATAATTAAAATCAACAGTGAAGAAATGATAATAAAATAGAATTTAAATAAAATGCAACTTCTACCTGATAGATATTTAAAGTATCTATCATTTTGAGAATCAGCACAAAAATAGTATAATAAACTGTATTCTCTTAACGAAACGAATAAAACTAAAGGAGTTTTCTATGCAAGTCATCAAACGTAATGGAGAAATTACTGATTTTAATCCAGATAAAATTTATCAAGCTATTTTGAAAGCAGCACAAACGGTTTATGTCTTGACAGACGATCTACGTCAAAATTTAGCGCTTGTAACTAAAAAAGTAGTGTTAGATCTGGAGGAGGCTGGTGTTGAACGAGCTACTATCAGTATGATTCAATCTATGGTAGAAAATCGTCTGCTAGGTGCTGGTTATATCACTATTGCCGAGCATTATATTTCCTACCGCTTGCAACGAGATTTGGAGCGCAATGGTTATGGCGATCATATTGCAGTCCATTTGCATTTTGAACAAATTCGATAAATTTGCAGTCTAGATTACAGGATGAAGTATAGCTGTCAGATTTTTTGAAAAATTTGCTAAAAATCAACTTCCTTTTAAGTTAATAATAATGCTTGTTCTAGAAAAGTTTACACATTCCCTTAATTTCTGGGACTTGACAAGTGTATTTTAATATGATAAAATTTAAAAGATTTTAAGCTTGAAGGGAGTGAAAAAAATGTCAAAAACAGTAGTACGTAAAAATGAATCCCTTGACGATGCTCTTCGTCGTTTCAAACGTGCGGTTACTAAAGCTGGTACTCTTCAAGAAACACGCAAACGTGAATTCTATGAAAAA
Source organism: Streptococcus sp. HMSC066E07 (assembly GCF_001814695.1). Taxonomy (NCBI): domain Bacteria; kingdom Bacillati; phylum Bacillota; class Bacilli; order Lactobacillales; family Streptococcaceae; genus Streptococcus; species Streptococcus sp. HMSC066E07. The sequence goes on along the minus strand of NZ_KV817430.1, from coordinate 109,022 downwards.
CCTTCTGTAAAACGGAAACGTAAATCAGAAGCAGCTCGTAAACGTAAAAAATTCTAATTGAGCAAAATGACAGACTTAGGTCTGTTTTTTGTTTCTATTTAGATAAAATTGAACTCGTACTCAATAAAAATCATTAGTTTTAGCAGGTTTACCGTATGGACGTTATCTGCCATCTCAAAACTCCACCGCAAGTTTAATAGAAGTAGCAGCTAGAGGGGCAGGTTAAGGCAAACAGATTATCAAGAAACCGTGAGAGTAAACAAAAACACTGATTTTCATCAGTGAATTTTTTTCATAATTATTTGCTTTCGAGCAATGCTTTGATTTCTTGAAGAACTTCTAATTCAGTTGGTCCTGCAGCTTCTTCAGCAGTGTCTTCTTCTTTTTTAGTAAGACTTTGCGCTTTTTCAACAGACTTGACGATGAAGAAGAGAACTGTTCCGATGACGAGGAAATTGATAACAGCGCTTAAGAAACTACCGTATGCAATCCCATTCCATTTTAAACCAGCAATTTGTTCTACACCAGCAGCTTTTAAAGCTGGATTGAGAAAGAGTGGAGTAATAACATCTCCAATAAGCGAAGTCACAATAGCTCCAAAAGCATTGGCAATGATAACACCGACTGCTAAATCAATTACATTGCCGCGAAGCAAAAACTCTTTAAGCTCCTTTAACATTTTCTTTTTCCTTTCAAAATACTAAAACATATTATATCTTAAAAAAGGGAAAAGTTCAATAAAATGTCTAAAAAGCATAGTGAATATTTTACTTTTTGACAAATTTGTTATAAAATGTAAGTTGTTATTCTATGATAAATTGGGGGTATTGTCTATTGATTGATAAAGAAATCATTTCTGATATTAAAAATAGCGTCAATATCATCGAAATCATAGGAGAAGTCGTTGCTTTAACGAAAGCTGGAAGGAATTATCTAGGGCTTTGTCCTTTTCATGGTGAAAAAACTCCGTCATTCAACGTGGTAGAAGAAAAGCAATTTTATCACTGTTTTGGCTGTGGAAAGTCAGGTGATGTCTTTAAATTTATTGAAGATTATCGTGGTGTTTCTTTTATGGACGCTGTACAAATTGTTGCAGATCGTGCAGGGATTCCATTAGAAATAGAGCATAGTAGAAAAGATCAGTCAATACATACACATCGTCATCAGGCACTTTATGACATTCATGCGGAAGCTGCAAGGTTTTACCATGCAGTATTGATGACAACAAAGATAGGAGAAGAAGCACGTTCTTATCTTTATGAACGTGGTTTAACAGATGAGGTTATCAAGCATTTTCAAATTGGTTTAGCGCCCAATGAAAATAACTATCTTTATAAAAGTGTTAGTGGAAAGTTTGATGAGCAAGTCATTATAAATTCTGGTTTGTTTAACTTAGCTGATAACAATCTGGTTTATGATGCCTTTCAAAATCGGATTATGTTTCCATTGACAAATGATAAAGGACAAATCATTGCTTTTTCAGGTCGTATTTGGCAAGCAAGCGATATAGATCAGAAAGTTGCTAAGTATAAGAATAGCCGAGGTACACCGATTTTCAATAAAAGTTATGAGTTGTATCATCTGGACAAAGCCAAACCGACTATTAAGAAAAGTCACGAAATTTACTTAATGGAAGGCTTTATGGATGTTATAGCCGCTTATCGTGCTGGAATTGAAAATGCTGTGGCCTCTATGGGGACTGCTTTGACGCATGAGCATGTGGAGCATCTTCGTAAATTCGCAAAGAAAGTCATTTTAACGTACGATGGTGACAAAGCAGGACAAGCAGCGACAGCAAAAGCTCTGAATGAATTGCACAATTTGTCAGTTGAAATTGTCAGGATTCCTGATAATATGGATCCAGATGAATTTATCAAAAAGAATTCTGCTGATGATTTACAAAATTTACTGACTAAAACACGAATTAGTGATATAGAGTTTCTTTTGAACTATTTGAAACCAGATAATATCGAAAACTTGCAAGCTCAAATTGAATTTGTTGAACAAATGTCTCAGCTGATTGCGCAGGTTCAATCAATCACTGCACAAAATTCCTATATTTATATGTTAGCTGAATTGTTACCTGATTTTGACTACCAGCAAGTGGAGCAAGCTGTTAATAATCATCGTTTAGTAAATAGAAGAGAGCAACAACAGCAATCTCATCAACAAGTGTCAAGACTTGACATTCCGGTAACACAGCAAGTATCGCGGCTAATTAAGGCAGAGAGTCATCTTCTGCAGCGGATGATTGATAATCCTGTGATTTTAAATGATTATCGTTTGAGGAAAGATTTTCATTTCGCAACAGTAGAATTGCAGACTTTGTACGATATTTTAAAAACAAATGGCGAGGTAACGCCACAAGATTTGTCTGAGCAAAATGATTCGGTACAGCAAGCTTGGTATCGGGTCTTAGAAGAAAATCTACCAGAGGAAGTTTCTGAGCAGGAACTGATTGAAGTGGAGCAAACGCGAGATAAGGAATTGCTTCGCAAAGAAAATCAATTGATTGGTAAAAAAGTCCGTGAAGCATCTCATAGTGGAGATGCAGATACGGCATTAGAAGAGCTAGAGCGATTTATTGCTCAAAAAAGGAGAATGGAGTAGGAATGGCTACAAAACAAAAAGAAGTAACAACTTTTGATGTTCAAGTTGCAGAATTTATTCGCAACCATAAAAAAACTGGTACAGCAACCGATGATGAGATCAATGATCAATTAGTCATTCCATTTACTTTGGAAGCTGATGGTATTGAAGATCTTCTTCAACGGATTCAGGACGCAGGGATTGCTATTACGGATAAAGAGGGCAACCCAAGTGAACGGGTTTTAAATACAGAGGAAGAAGAAGCTGAATTAACAGATGAGGAGTTGCTTGGTAGCAATTCTGCTAAAGTGAACGACCCTGTCCGTATGTATTTAAAGGAAATTGGTGTTGTTCCGTTATTGACCAATGAAGAAGAGCAAGAATTAGCTGTTCTTGTGGAGCAAGGCGACTTAGAAGCGAAACAACGTTTGGCAGAAGCTAATTTGCGGTTGGTTGTCTCTATTGCTAAGCGCTATGTTGGACGCGGCATGCAGTTTCTTGACTTGATTCAAGAAGGCAATATGGGATTGATGAAAGCCGTTGACAAGTTTGACTATACCAAAGGTTTCAAATTTTCAACCTATGCTACTTGGTGGATTCGTCAAGCAATTACTCGTGCGATTGCTGACCAAGCTCGTACGATTCGGATTCCGGTTCACATGGTTGAGACAATCAATAAATTAGTGCGGGAACAACGAAATCTTTTGCAAGAATTGGGGCAAGATCCAACGCCAGAGCAAATTGCGGAGCGCATGGATATGACACCAGACAAAGTTCGTGAAATTTTGAAGATTGCTCAAGAGCCGGTCTCTCTTGAAACACCAATTGGAGAAGAAGATGATAGTCATCTTGGCGATTTCATTGAGGATGAAGTGATTGAAAATCCAGTTGATTATACAACACGTATCGTTCTGCGTGAGCAATTAGACGAGGTTCTTGACACATTAACAGACCGTGAAGAAAATGTACTACGTCTGCGTTTCGGTCTAGATGATGGGAAAATGCGTACGCTGGAAGATGTTGGAAAAGTCTTTAACGTAACTCGTGAACGGATTCGACAAATTGAGGCCAAAGCCCTACGCAAATTGCGTCATCCAAGTCGTAGCAAGCCACTTCGTGACTTTATTGAGGATTAGTAGACAAAAGGAGGCACCATGGCATACACAAATGAACAAATTGATGATATTAAAAATCGTATCTTGGAAAGTTTGGAACAAGTTATTGACCCTGAATTAGGAATTGATATTGTAAATCTTGGTTTGATTTATGAAATTCGGTTCAATGGTGAAAATGGTGAGACACAAATTGATATGACTTTAACAACAATGGGCTGTCCACTGGCTGACTTATTAACTGATCAGATTCATGATGCAATGACAGATGTGCCCGAAGTGAGCAAAGTGGAAGTGAGATTGGTGTGGTATCCTGCCTGGACTGTTGATAAAATGAGTCGCTACGCTCGTATTGCTCTAGGGATTAAATAAGAATATAGCAGCATGACTTGATTATGCTGCTTTTGTTTTGCTCAAACATTCAGAATTTGTGCAATATTTTAACTTTATACTTTATATCACTTGAAGTATTGTAAGAATCTGTTATAATGGTTGAACATACTGAATTTTAGAAAAGGGAGAGAAGATGATTAAAAAAGGAGCACTGACAGGATTACTCTTGTTTGGAATATTTTTCGGCGCAGGGAATTTAATCTTTCCGCCAACTTTAGGAGCTTTGTCTGGCGAACACTTCTGGTCAGCGATTGCAGGATTCGTACTTTCAGGAGTTGGAATTGCTATTTTAACATTGATTATCGGTACTTTAAATCCCAAAGGCTATGTTTACGAAATTTCTAAAAAGGTTTCTCCTTGGTTTGCGACCAGTTACTTGGTAGTTCTATATCTAGCGATTGGTCCATTTTTTGCCATTCCTCGGACGGCAACGACTTCTTATGAAGTTGGGATTGCACCATTGCTTTCGAGTAATATGACAGGATTAGGACTTATTATTTTTACAATCTTGTATTTTGTGGCTGCTTACTTGATTTCATTAAATCCTTCCAAAATTTTGGATCGGATTGGTCGGATTTTGACTCCTGTGTTTGCCATTTTGATTGTCATTCTAGTCATTTTAGGGGCGATAAAATATGGAGCAGCTGCACCGCAAGCTGCTAGCACGGAATACGCAAAAGCAGCTTTTGGAACTGGCTTTCTTGAAGGGTATAATACGCTTGATGCACTTGCCTCTGTTGCTTTTAGCGTTATCGCTGTGCAAACATTGAACCAACTCGGCTTTGCTAATAAAAAAGAATATATCTCAACGATTTGGATTGTTGGAATTGTTGTTGCATTGGGATTTAGTGCGCTTTATATCGGATTGGGATTTCTTGGAAATCATTTCCCAATTCCGGCTGATGTAATGGCTTCTGATGCCAATAAAGGAGTTTATGTCTTATCTCAAGCTACACAAGCTATTTTTGGTCCGACAGCACAGATTTTCCTTACAGCCATGGTAACAGTGACCTGCTTTACGACTACGGTTGGTTTGATTGTTTCAACATCAGAATTTTTCAATAAAACCTTTCCTAAAATCAGCTACAAAATTTATGCAACAGTCTTTACATTGATTGGATTTGCAATTGCAAATCTTGGTTTGGGAGCGATCATTCAGTATTCAGTTCCTGTCTTGCAAATTTTGTACCCGATTACCATTGCGATTGTAATGATTGTGATTGTTAATAAGTTTGTTGCCTTATCTAAGATTGGAATGCAACTAACGGTCGCAGTTGTAACAATTATTGCCTTTGCGAATATCATTGGCTCGCAATTTAAATTGACTAGTGTGAGCAATTTAATCAATGCTTTGCCATTTACGCAAGCTTCAATTCCTTGGCTGGTACCAACGATTGTCGGGATTGTGTTGTCATTGTTTTTGCCAAATAAACAAAAGAGTGACACATTTGAAATGGAATAATTAAAAACATCTATCACGAAAAGTGATAGTTTTTTTATGACCATATCAAATTCAAGTTTTTACAAATCGTATCCTCTATTTTTAGATAGTGAACCAGTGTATACTTTTCTTAGAAAGAAAATGAGGAGGAAAAGATAATGATATCTATTGTGTTTTTGATTTCTGTATTTCTAGCGGGAATTTTATCATTTTTCTCGCCTTGTATATTGCCATTGCTTCCTGTATATGTTGGTATTTTATTGGATACAGATGAACCAAGAACAATCACTATTTTTGGAAAGAAGATTGCTTGGTACGGAATTATAAAAACACTATTTTTCATTGCAGGATTGTCCGTAGTCTTTTTAATTCTTGGATATGGCGCTGGCTTTTTGGGAAAAGTTCTCTATACAGAGTGGTTCCGCTATGTATTAGGAGCAATTGTTATTTTGCTCGGTGTTCATCAAATGGAACTGATCAATTTTAAGCTACTACAACGACAGAAAAGTGTTCAATTAAAAAAAGATAAAAATAGAAATGATTTTTACAATGCTTTCTTGCTAGGTGTGACCTTTAGCTTTGGTTGGACACCTTGTGTAGGTCCTGTTTTGAGTTCTGTTCTCGCAATTGCAGCTTCTGGTGGTAATGGAGCAGTACAAGGTGGCTTCCTCATGTTAGTTTATACCCTTGGTCTTGCTATCCCATTTCTCATTTTGGCGCTTGCCTCTTCTATTGTTTTACGCCATTTTGGGAAAATAAAACCTTATATGGGACTACTAAAGAAAATTGGCGGGTTACTTATCATCTTGATGGGAATTTTACTTATGCTGGGAAATCTTAATGTTCTAGCTTCAATATTTGGTGGATAAAAGGAGGAATCTCATGAAAAAAACAATGTTAGTCATCACAGGTCTTGTTTGTGTTGCTCTGTTGGGTGCCTGTGGAAATCAAAAATCAGCTAGTGGAACTAAGTCTGGACACGGACAATTTACAAATAAAACGACAGCTACAAAGTTGAATCAAGGCGAAGCAGCTCCTGATTTTGAACTAAAAGGAGTTGACGGGAAAACTTATAAATTGTCAGATTTCAAAGGAAAGAAAGTTTATCTCAAATTTTGGGCATCTTGGTGTTCTATCTGCTTATCTACATTAAAGGATACTGATGAGTTAGCTAAAAATGCTGGGAAAGACTATGTAGTTTTGACGGTTGTTTCACCTGGGCATGTTGGTGAAAAATCTGAAGCAGATTTTAAAAACTGGTATGAGAAATTAAATTATAAACATTTACCTGTTTTACTAGATCCTAGTGGTAAACTATTGGAACAATATGGTGTTCGTTCCTATCCGACAGCTGCATTTATTGGAAGCGATGGAAAATTGGTAAAAACTCGTCCTGGACTTATTAAAAAAGCAGAAATTGAATCAACTCTTAAAAGCATTAAATAGGAGGGGAGGATGATGGATCATAAAATGAAATGGTTATTATTTGGTGGAGCAGTCCTGCTGGTTTTAGGTTTATTTGTGCTGGGAAGTCGCATGATGCCAACCCTTAAAAATCAATCTGCTATTAATCAGATTAAAGAAGCAGCTGTTAGCCAGGCTGAACCGGTCAAGCAAAAGAAAGCGGACTTGAAAAATGCAAATTTAAAGCATATCTATTTGGCAGGAGGTTGCTTCTGGGGGGTAGAAGAATATTTCTCACGAGTAGATGGGGTGGTTGATGCAGTCTCTGGTTATGCTAATGGCACTAGCGAAACCACGAAATACGAACTAATCTCGCAGACAAAACATGCAGAAACGGTTCATGTAACCTATGATGCCAATAAAATCTCTTTAAGAGAAGTCTTGCTACATTATTTTAGAATCATTGATCCACTCAGCAAAAATAAGCAAGGCAATGATCATGGAGTGCAATATCGTACAGGTGTGTATTATAAAGATCAGGCTGATGTAGAAACAATTAACAAAGTCTTTGACGAGCAGAAAGAAAAATTTAAAGAGTCGTTGGCGGTTGAAAAACAACCATTAAAACATTTTATTAAGGCTGAAGAGTACCACCAAGATTATTTAAAGAAAAATCCAAATGGCTATTGCCATATCAATGTTAAGCAGGCTTCTTATCCAGTTATTGATGCTTCCAAATATAAAAAGCCTAGTGATGCAGAGATTAAAAAGAAACTATCCGATGAAGAATATGCTGTAACACAAAAAAATGATACTGAGCGTGCTTTTTCTAATCGCTATTGGGATAAGTTTGATGCAGGTATTTATGTAGATGTTGTAACAGGTGAGCCACTTTTCTCTTCCAAAGATAAATTTGAGTCTGGTTGTGGTTGGCCTAGCTTCACACGTCCAATCAGTCCAGATGTAGCGACTTATAAAGAAGATAAGAGCTTTAATATGACACGGACGGAAGTTAGAAGCCGTATTGGAAATTCACATCTTGGTCATGTCTTTACGGACGGACCAAAAGATAAGGGCGGACTTCGCTACTGTATTAACAGTTTAGCCATTCGTTTTATTCCGAAAGACCAAATGGAAAGTAAAGGTTATGGATATTTATTAGACTATGTGTAACAGCAATTTTCACAGAAATTTGCTATAATGAGTTTAGTAAATAGTAGGAGTGCGCTAGTGTATTCAATTATGATTGTAGAAGATGAATACCTTGTTCGGCAAGGTATTTCGTCTTTAGTAGATTTTGAAACATTTGATATGGAAGTCATGGGCGAGGCTGAAAACGGCTTGGATGCTTGGGAAAAGATACAGCTTGCACAGCCTGATATTGTCTTGACAGACATCAATATGCCACATATAAACGGGATTAAACTAGCTCAATTAGTCAAGGAACAATATCCTTCTGTTCATATTATCTTTTTAACGGGTTATGACGACTTCGACTATGCTTTGTCAGCAGTTAAATTAGGTGCTGACGATTATTTACTAAAGCCGTTTTCGCGGGAAGATGTGGAAACGATGTTGTTTAAAGTCAAAGAGAAATTGGACAAGGAGCGAAAGCAGCAGCAAGTTCATGAACTGGTTGAACAAGCAGAATTTTCTGATTTAGAACAAGCAATTCATGATCGTTTAACCGATACAGAATTATCTCTTAAATCACTCGCTTTTCAACTCGGGTTTAGTTCGTCTTATTTGAGTGTTCTCATCAAAAAAGAGCTGGGCTTGCCATTTCAGGATTACTTAATTCAAGAACGGATGAAGAAAGCAAAATTACTACTTTTGACAACTGACTTGAAGGTTTATGAAATTGCAGAGCAGGTCGGCTTTGAAGATATGAACTATTTTTCTCAACGCTTCAAACAAGTCGTTGGAGTGACACCGCGGCAATTTAAACGAGGAGAAGGGAAATGAAACGTTATTCGCTTCTGATTCAGTTAGTGATTTATGTTTTTATCATGATATTAGCTCTTTTGGGAATTGTCGGTGGGATTTATTATCAGACTAGTTCGGTTGCTATTCGCCAGACAACTGAGCAAAATACACGCAAGACCATTCAGCAAAGTGGTCAGTTTATCACTTCTTATTTACAAAAAGTTAAACAGACAACGAGTAGTTTGGCTGAAAATGAGAAAATAAAGACATACGCACAAACACCAAGCCAAGAAAACGCTGAACAACTTCGGCAATTATTCGCAACGATTTTAAAAACAGATTCGGATTTGGTATCTGCTATTTTGGTAACAAAAGACGGAAATCTCATATCAACGGATCCTGAATTAACCATGAAGACATCCGCTGATATGATGAAAGAAAAATGGTATCAGGATGCTATCCATAAAGGTGCTATGCCCGTACTGACACCAGCACGAAAAACCGTCAGCCATACAATTGGTGAAAAATGGGTTATTTCTATTACACAAGAAGTAGTAGATAAAGACGGGAAGAATTTGGGCGTTATTCGGCTTGACATTGGTTATAAGACATTGGAAGCTTACCTGGACCGATTACAATTAGGAAAAGAGGGGTTTACCTTCATTGTGAATGACAAACATGATTTTGTCTATCACCCAAAGAAAACAGTTTATTCATCCGCCACTGAAATGAAAGCGATGGCGCCCTATCTTTCTGTCAAAAATGGCTATGTCAAATCAAAACAAGCTTATGTATCTCAATATCAAATTCCAAATAGTGGTTGGACATTGATTGGGGTTTCTTCAATGGAACAATTGCATGCAGTTCAAACGCAGATTTTGTGGTCTTTTATTGGAACAGGTCTGTTTGCTTTGGGTGTTTGTCTAATAGGGATCTGGTTTGTGCTTCGGCTTTGGATTAAGCCATTGCGAGATTTGCAAGCGACCATTTTAAAGGTTGGAAGTGGGCATTCAGATTTGAGGGCTAATGAAACCGGCTCTCCTGAATTAGTTGATTTGGCAAGACAATTTAATATTATGTTAGACCGGATTGATCAATTGATGATTGCAGTCAAAGAAGAGGAACAGAATGTCAGAAAATATGAATTGCAGGCGCTTTCCAGCCAAATCAACCCGCATTTTTTGTACAATACGTTGGATACAATTGTATGGATGGCAGAATTTAATGACAGCAAGCGTGTGGTAGAAGTAACAAAATCACTAGCTAAGTATTTCCGTTTAGCTTTGAACCAAGGACATGAACAAATTTCTCTTAAAGATGAAATTGACCACGTGCGTCAGTATCTCTTTATTCAAAAACAGCGCTATGGTGAGAAATTGCAATATGAGATTAAAGAGTTGAAGCAATATGATGACTACAAAATTCCAAAATTAATTTTGCAGCCTTTGGTTGAGAACGCCATTTACCATGGTATCAAAGAAATGAATCGTCAAGGGAGGATTCGAGTTAGCGTTTCTGAAAATGACACGCAGCTCATCGTTTCAATTTATGACAATGGTCGTGGCTTTGTCGCCAGCGAAACTACAAATGCTACACTCGTTCGCTTGGGTGGTGTAGGTCTGAAAAATGTTGACCAACGTTTGCAATTACAATTTGGTAAATCCTATCACATGGAAATTAAATCTGAAGAAAATACTTATACGGAGATTCGTCTCTATTTTCCAAGGGCAAATAAAACCAACTGATGAAAGATTTCAGTTGGTTTTTAATATTTAATTCCCAACACTGGAGAATTTTTTCATGCCGTATTTGAATAGAGCGTAGTTGATAGTAAAAATAACAAGTAGGACTAAAGGAAGTAGCAAACCAATCCAGCTTAGATTTAAAAAATAAAGAGCTGGAAAAAAAGAAGTAAAAGCATAAGGAAATACAAAAATTAGTATCAATTGGATAAAGGTTGGGTAAATTTTGATAGGGTATTGTGCCATTTGATTGAGGGAGAAAATCCCCATTGTGATAGGGAAAGATTCGACAATCCAAAAAGCAAGAGCAGTAGGTCCTAATTGAATAGCGGCATAGAGTAAACCAATACAAATACAGATAAAGACAAAGAGAAGTAGATGAAAAATATTCCAATGCAGTCCGAGTAAATGATAGGATTGATAAGTTGCAATAGCTCCCATCAGTGTTGTGCCAAAGCCTTGTAGCTGCACGCGTTCACAAATTAGCTGAAAAAGAGGATTGATGGGCATGATAAGCAGGCGTTCAAACTCACCTTTGCGAATATAGCGGCTTCCAAACATCCAAAGATTGTCAAAGAAAATCAGGTGAACTGAACGTCCGATAGTTGCCATTCCATAAATAAATAGCATTTGTCCATAGTTGAATCCGGCAATTTCCTTGATATTTGCAAATAATACATTTAAAAAGATTAAATAAACAATCTGTTCAATCAAAGAAGAAATAAGTCCAATAAAGAAGTCCAACCTATAAGACATACTAGCAATCAAGTAAGCTTTTAAATTATAAAAATAAATATTGATGTATTTCATCTTCAACCTCCTAAAATGACTAAACGACGTTTAGCTTGATACCAAAGAAAAGCAATGAAAGCTGAAAGTATCGGAATCCAAGCCAACTGAATCCAGAAGAGTTCAGTATTAACAGGTCTTTTCAAAAGGATATTGACTGGAAAATTAACAGCAAAGCTGTAAGGTAACAGTTTCAAAATATTTGCGATATTTTCTGGATAAAAACTCAGTGGCAAAAGCGATCCAGACGCAAGTGAAAAAAGCCCATTTCTGAGAATCAAAATTCCCCATGTATTCGTCGTGAAAAAGGCTGTTAAGCTAAACCCTAAATCTAGCAAGAGGACAATAAATATTCCTAATAAACTGGAAAATAGGAAAAGCAAGCCTGTTTGCCAATTTGGAAGATAGAGCTGCCCTTGAATGAAAGGAATCATCAGTAAAATTGGAATGAATTTAACAATTTCAACAATTTTGACAGCAAAGTCTTGGAAAAAGAGCGAAGTAATTAAAGAGTAAGGATAAAGTAGCTCGCCAGTAATATTCCCATCTACAATCATCAGAGATAGATCCCGTCCAATACTAAAACTATTTAGATTTCCTAGTAGATTTGCGAAGATAATATAGGTAGTGAACGTTTCTAAAGTATAACCATTAACGTGAGATTGAGTGAAAAAAATGGTTTTCCAAACAAAAATAGAGACAAGAACTTGTATGAAAGTACGAATCAGGGTTGCAACAAAGAAAGATTTATATTGAAGTTGCGTAATAAGAGCTAATCGTGTGATATGGATATATTTACTCATCAAGCCCCTCCTCATAAATTTGTTTGACGATATTTTCAATTGTCAATTCTTTGATAGCTAGGTCTTCGATTGAATAATGATCAAAAATCTGATTAATAACTTGGGCATTAGTATAAATATCTGTCTGATAATGAATATTGAAATGATAAGAGTCAATTTTCTCAAAACGAAAACCATTGATTTGGAATAGCTCTTCTATTGGCGTTTGCGTTTTGAAAGAAATGGTTTTAACTGTTGAAAACTTTTCTCTTAATTTCGTCAGACTTCCATCATAAACCTTTTTGCCCTTATCAATGATAAAAATTCGTCCACAGAGTGATTCAATATCTTGCATATCATGAGACGTAATGAGGAAAGTTGTCTGGTGTTCTTTATTCATAAAGCGAATGAAGGAGCGGATTGTTTCTTTTACGCTGGCATCAAGACCAATTGTAGGCTCATCTAAGAAAACAACGGCAGGCTGATGAATGAAAATAGCAGCAAATTCGCAGCGAACTCGTTGCCCGAGCGAAAGATTACGAACAGGCTGGTGAATAAAATCTCCTAGCTGCAACAGGTCAATTAATTGCTCCAAGCGTTCCTCAAAAACTTTATCAGGAACGTCATAGATTTTCGCATGCAAAATAAAAGATTCCAGCACAGGAATATCCCAACGTAAATGTGATTTTTGTCCGAACAAAACGCCAATTTGCTTATTGACTGCTGTGCGATGTTTCTGTGGGGTAAGTCCATTAATTTTAACACTGCCTTGATCTGGATAAAGAACACCCGTCAGCATTTTTATAGTCGTGGATTTTCCGCTTCCATTCGAACCAATATAACCAATAATTTCACCTTTTTGAACCGTTAATGAAATATTCTGTACAGCGTGAATTTGTTTTTTCTTGGGGTGAAAAAAGGCTTTGATAGAACCCTTAAGACCTAATTCTTTCTCGACAATACTATATGTCTTATATAATTGATTTGCTTCAATCATCATTATCTCCTTATGATAGAAAACGTTTGCAGACAACAATCATTATAACAGGTGCACGGTTTATATGCAAGAGGATTTTCTGAAAATACTTTTTATTTCATATAGAAAAAGACTAAGATAAAGTTCTCAATCTTTCAAAGTTCTTTTATCAATGACTGGAAGCGCCAGAAGTGGCATCTGCTTCGCCTGCGCTATTATCGCTGTGACTGCCTGCATCAGAAGCACCGGAAGTAGCATCAGCTTTAGCCTGTCCTCCTGCAGGAGCGAATGGACCGCTTCCGCCAACTAGCTGCTGACCAGTTGTTTCCAAGTACCATTCCAGCCATGGTCTGAAATTAAAGACAATTTCATTGATACCAGCGTAAGAGCCGTCTGGATAGTACATGGCCTGATAATTGTGTGTATTTAAAACTGGTGAATGCGGATTTGGAATCAGGGTGCGGACATATTCTTGATTGCCGTTACGCAAGGTTCCGACCACCCACTCTACATTTTTCATTCTGCCAGCCGGAAGTGAATTGTGAACCGTTGATAAGCGGTTTCCTGACTGAGATGGTACACGTTTTGCCAGCATGGTATCAGGGTCTTGATGTGCATTGTTGTAGTAGAGGAATTGGTTGTTGTCATCGGCGTAAGTCAGTTCAAAAGGCATGGATTTCAAGAACATATTAATCTGATCCACCGTTAAAATACCGTGGTCTAGTTTTACATAGGTATCTCCTGAGACAGCGCCCACCATGGCAGCGGCCTTTTCAACCCATTCGGGATCATCTGGGTCAATGCCTTGAATCGTTGTTGCGATAGGTTTGGTCACATCTAAATCTTCTGGTTCAATTGGTTTTGGTTTTTTCAATTTTGAAACGACCTCTACATATTTCATAAAATTATCCAAGCAGGTTTCAAGGAATTTGACGGTTCCCTCGTTGATAATATTGCCCTCATCGTCGAAGGCTTCTTTGGCTTTTCCAAGCAGAAATTCATTTCCGGGAAGAGTATAAGCATTGACACCTGGTGCGTCAAGAATTTTGCGTAAATGGACCTGTGCGCGTGAAGTTCCTTGATCGTAGTAAGAAGCGCCCACAATCATGACAGGCTTATTTTCAAATGGATGAACTTCAAATGACAGCCATTCAAGCACGCTTTTCAGAGCGGCAGTAATGGTATGGTTGTGCTCAGGTGTTGCGATAATGACGCCGTCTGCACGGGTGATTTTGTTGTATAGGAGGCAAAGTTGGAAAGATTCGTCCCATTTTTCGTCTTGATTAAACATCGGAACTTCATCAATTTCCAAGACTTCCAATTCAAATTTTAGTTTAAAATGTCTTCTGATAAATTCCAGTAATTTACGATTATACGATTGCTCTGCATTTGAGCCTACAATTCCTACAAATTTCATTGCGTCATTCTCCTTTACTTACAAGTTTTCCCAGTCAAAGTTTTCAGCTTCTTTGTGCAATAATTCCTGCGCGCTGGATAGCTTCTCGGTAATTTTCACAAAAAGGCGGAAATCATCAAAAAGTGCATCTAATTTTTGGATAATTTCAAGGTCAATAAGATTGCCATCTTTATCAAATGCTTGCAGAGAGTGTGACAGCAAAAACTCAGATCCGGGCATGACGGAAGCTTTTAACTCAGGGGCATCCAAAATCTGGCGAAGCTGTAACTGTGCACGAGACGAACCCAAGGTCCCAAAGGAAGCGCCTGTAATCATCACGGGTTTATTGAGCATTGGATAAATACCGTAAGATAACCAAGCCAGAGCACTCATGAGTGAAGCTGGGATAGAGTGGTCGTACTCGGGCGTTCCTATAATGACCCCGTCAGCGGCTTCTATTTTTTCAGCAATTTCCGTTACAATAGCTGGAAGTTTTTTGTCTGCGGGTTTATTGAAAATGGGAATGTCTTTGATTTCCACCAGTTCAATTTCTGCTTTATCCGCAAAATGTTTTTGCATATATTGTAATAGTTGGCGATTGGTGGAACGTTTTGAATTTGTACCAACTAAACCGATGAGTTTTAACATAATTATTTCCTTTCCGATATTAAAATAGCAGTTCTGGCTTTAAACCAGAAGAATAGAATAATTGACCATCTTTTGTAATCCCTAACGCTTCAATCTGTTCTTCTTTTTCAACTTGTTCTAGAATAGACGATGGGCTTTCACCAAATAATCGTGTTGTCCAAATTTCACCATCTACAGAGCGATTAGACACAATCGTTAAACTAGCGACATTTGTCTCCACAGGATAGCCTGTCTTGCTATCAAGAATATGGTGATAGGAATGTCCTTGTTTTTCAAGGGTTCGCTCATAAATTCCTGAAGTCACAACGGATTGATTCACGATAGGAAGAATGGCGAGGTTATTTCCGCGTGTTAATTTTGGATGCTGAATCCCAATCCGCCAAGGACGCTTGGAAACTTGGTTGATTCCTAGTGTTAATACATTCCCGCCTAGATTGATGAGAGCAGAAGTCACGCCTTTATTTTTTAAGAACTCCATCACTTTATCAGCAATATAGCCTTTTGCAAGTGCTCCAAGATCAATTTTCATTCCTTCTTTTGCCAAAAAAACACTAGAAGAAGTAGAATCGAGTTTAATAAAAGTAGGTTCTATTAAAGAAAGGCAATATTTGATTTCTTCCGGCTGAGGCACTTTAGCGTCTGAAAAACCAATTCGCCATGTTTGTACAAGTGGTCCGATAGTAATATTTAAGTGACTATTTTGAGCTAAACTATGCTGTTTTCCTAGCTCAATTAGCTCAAACAAATCAGGATGCACCTGAACCCATTGCTTTCCAGCTTGATGATTGATTTTCATCAACTCCGAAGCATCATCATTTGCACTAAAGCGTTTCTCATACAGAAAAAGTAGCTGAATAACTTCGTCAAGTAGCAAACCTGCTTGCGGATGCAGAATTGAAATCGTAATCGTCGTTCCCATTAAGTGAATGGAACGAGAGCTGAAGTCCACCATATCACATCCTTTCTACAAATAAAAAATACATACCTATTATAACAGATAGATAACGTTTTCACAAACTTTTTTATAATTTTCTGACAATTTCAACAAAGCTGTCTGTCTACAAGATGAGATAAAAACTACATTGATATTAGAAATGAAAGCATTCATGAAAAGTTCTCTTAAATTGATAGAAAATGTAATATTTTTCAGTTTTATGAGCAAATATATTGTAAACGCTAACACGTAATGTTATAATGTTTTAGTAAATTAAAAATTAAGGTAGGAATTGCTCTATGAGTAAAATTGTTGTTATCGGTGCCAACCATGCTGGTACAGCTTGTATCAATACGATGTTAGACAACTTCGGAAATGAAAACGAAGTTGTGGTATTTGACCAAAATTCGAACATTTCTTTTTTAGGATGTGGAATGGCGCTTTGGATTGGTAAGCAAATTGACGGTCCAGAAGGATTGTTCTATTCAGATAAGGAAAAACTTGAAGCAAAAGGTGCTAAAGTTTACATGGAAAGCCCTGTTTTATCAGTTGATTATGATAAAAAAGAAGTGACCGCACTTGTAAACGGTCAAGAACATCTTGAATCTTATGACAAATTGATTTTTGCGACTGGTTCACAACCAATCATTCCGCCGATTAAAGGTGTTGAAATTGTAGAAGGGAATCGCGAATTTAAAGCGACTCTGGAAAACGTTCAATTTGTAAAATTATATCAAAACTCGGCTGAAGTGATTGAAAAACTGAAAAACAATAAAGGAATCAATCGAGTTGCTGTTGTTGGAGCCGGCTACATTGGTGTTGAACTCGCAGAAGCTTTTGAACGCCTTGGAAAAGAAGTAATCTTGATTGACGTTGCAGATACTTGTCTTGCTGGTTACTACGATCGTGAATTATCTGACTTGATGAGTAAAAACTTAGCAGATCACGGCATTAAACTTGCCTACGGTCAAACTGTGCAAGCAGTTGAAGGCGAAGGCAAAGTTGAACGTATTGTAACAGATAAAGAAACGTTTGACGTAGATATGGTCATTATGGCTGTTGGCTTCCGACCAAACACAGCTCTCGGCGCTGGCAAGATTGAACTTTTCCGTAATGGTGCATTCCTTGTTGATAAGAAACAAGAAACAAGCATCCCAGGAGTTTATGCGGTTGGTGACTGTGCGACGATTTATGACAACGCCCTTGATGAAATGAGTTATATTGCACTTGCTTCAAATGCGGTTCGTTCAGGTATTGTTGGAGCTTACAACGCAACTGGTCATGTATTAGAAGGCATTGGTGTGCAAGGCTCAAACGGTATCAACATCTACGACCTTAAAATGGTTTCAACTGGCTTGACATTGGAAAAAGCAAAATCTGCTGGCTACAATGCGGTTGAAACTGGCTTTAACGACCTTCAAAAGCCAGAATTTATCAAACACGATAACCATGAAGTAGCCATTCGTATCGTTTTTGATAAAGATACACGTGTCATCCTTGGAGCACAACTGGCTTCACACGAAGATATTTCAATGGGCATTCATCTCTTCTCACTTGCAATCCAAGAAAAAGTGACCATTGATAAACTAGCTTTGACAGATATTTTCTTCCTGCCACACTTTAATAAACCTTATAACTACATTACAATGGCAGCATTGACGGCTGAAAAATAAAGATAAGATATTGAGTTTATAAAGCGTTTTTAGTGTAATTCGTATATAGTTGTTGACAAAACATTTTAACAGTAAAAGAGTGCAACTTTATTTGTTCACTCTTTTTTTGCGTATAACAGAAAAATTTTTGATAAATAGAATAGTATTGCTACTTATTTATCAAAAATTTACGATGATTAGACGAAAGAATACTTTGCCCCAAAAATAGCATTTAGAAATATTTAGAAGATAAATAATGTGTTGCGATGCTCCAAATGGTTAGTTTTCTGAGTGTAAGCTTGTTCTTAGGTAGGTCATCAGTCCTTTACTAAAGGTAAAGAAATGATGACTTTTAAGCCTGGCTGATTGTCTAAAAAAACAATTTCACCTTGATGTAATTTAATAATTTGTTTAGTGATAACCGTTCCCATACCATGTGATTCATAATTAGTCGATTTTTGATTTAGCTCAGTAATTTTTTGAGCTGTAATATCTCCTTGATCCGCAATGATGATGAGCACTTTATTATCAGATAATTGATAAGTCAGATCAATCTGGTTAGAACCGCTGTGTATGATACTATTAAGCAAGAGATTTCTAAAAGCTCTTTCTAGTAAAGTTACCTCTCCTTTTACCAACACTGCCTCGGTAGGCAAATCAAAATGAAGTGTAATTGTTTCATAATTATTCAATATATCGGCAATTACTGTTCGTAGGACTGCAACCAAATCAAGACTCGAAAATTCGGAGTGATGCTTTTGATTATCCAATAAGTAGCTCATATTGAGATTAGAAATCATTTCTTTCATACTTTGAATCTGATTGTCAATTTCCTCCGTCTGCTTTCCTTTACCATATTGCTGCTCTAGCTGACTGTTATAACCTGATATGAGCATAAGAGGATTGCGTAAATCATGACTGACCCCTCTAATCCATTGCTCTTTCATCGTGTTGCTTTCTTCCAAAATATGAGATGTTTCATTAAGGGCTGTCTTAATTTCTGAGAAATTTCCCTTTTCATTAAGAGCAATATTTTGACCCTGAGACAAAGAAGTGACAGCAGTAATAATCGGATCCATTTCCTTTTTAATGCGTAGCTTTGATCGGCTCAAAAGAATAAAAATAAGTAAAAGAATAATACCCAAGAAAACAAGTCCCAAACTGAGAAAATTCCTAATAAATTGTGTATTAGCATAGAAATTAAATTTTGCTAAGGAATGCTTTTTAGGATAGCCCAAAACTAAAATTTGCTGACCTCGTACATAGGAGAAAACAGGGTAATCTTCTAAATACCAACGTGAAAATTTAACCATATCAGCATTGGTATAATGTCTTTTGAGCTGTTGAGGTAAATGATAAGATTGGACAATATTGCCATCTTGATTCAGTACCATAGCCCAAGTATTTTGTTTATCCATTTCAATTTTGCTGCTTTTATCAAAATTAAAATTATTCTGTTGACTCGATTGAGCGATTTTAGTGTAAAGTAGTTCCGGTTTTTCCTTTCCATAGAAACTAAAATAGGATGAGAAAACCAAACCATAAACAAAAACAAGTCCTATGATTAAAGCCAAGAGTAATAGAACATACCTGGTTAATAACTTAGTAAAAAATTTAACGGTATCCATTTAATTCACCTTTAGTTTGTAACCCAAACCTTTAACCGTTATTAAGCTTTCTGGTTTAGATGGATTGGCTTCGATCTTTTGTCGAATCTTACGAATATGAGCCATTAGGGTATTATCATAGCCTTGGTATTGTAAGCCCCAGACTTTTTCTAAGAGTTGGTCAAAAGTAACAATGCGATTCTTATTATCATATAAGACCTTAAGAATACTGTATTCCTTAGCTGTCAGCTGAATCTCTAGTTTTCCTTTGGTAATCAAGGCTTGGCTAAAATGCACCTGGCAAGCAGGCAAAACAAGGGTATCTTCCTTTTCGGGATAGGCTCTTTTTAAGATGGAAAGAATACGCAACTCCAAATCTCTTGGGCGGAAAGGCTTGATAATATAGTCATCTGCCCCTAACTCAAAGCCCTGATATTGTTTTTCTATATCGGAGATTGCCGACAAAAACAAAACAGGAACCGTTGAAGTCTTACGGATACCTTTTAAAACTTCAAATCCTGATCCTTCAGGCAGCATAATGTCTAAAATAACTAAATCAAAAGATTTTTCTTCAAATTGCTCCAAAGCTTCTTTTTGTGATTGTACACTTGTTAGATTGCTAAAACCAGCAATGTTCAATGATTCTTGCACCATTTCTAAAATTTCTGGGTTATCGTCTAAAATTAAGATCTTCTTTTCTTTATAATTCATACTATTACCTCAATAAGACTAGTATAACACATTGCTTCCTTGGTCAAGGACTTTAAAGTAAAAATTAAGGAAGAATTAAGGTAATGAATAGGTTAAAATAAAGGAGTTTCATTATAATAAAAATAGCGAAAGGATATAACATCACTCTAAGATTTTTAAAGGAGAAAACAAATGAACAATTATATCGTTGAAACCAACCAATTAAGTAAGGATTTTTCAGGTGAAGTAGCCGTTAATCAGCTCTCTATTCATATTAGAAAAAATGAAATTTATGGTTTTTTAGGACCAAATGGTGCTGGTAAGAGCACTGCTATGAAAATGCTTTTGGGATTGTTGCAACCAACCCATGGTTCCATTAAGCTCTTTGGCAAAACCTTTAATAGCAATCAAATATCACTCCTCTCAAATGTAGGTTCCCTTATTGAGGAGCCCTCTTACTATGCTAATTTGACCGGCTATGAAAATCTTGAAATTATCCAAAAATTACTTAAATTACCAAAAAGAAATATTGATGAAGTCTTAAAGATTGTCAAACTTTTCGATCAAAAAGACAAGCTAGTTAAAAACTATTCACTAGGCATGAAACAACGTCTAGGAATTGCGCTAGCCATTGTTAAATTTCCTAAATTACTGATTCTGGATGAGCCAACTAATGGTTTAGATCCTGCTGGTATTCAAGAAATTCGTGAGCTCATCAAGTCATTACCACAAAAATACGATATGACTATCATCGTTTCTAGCCATATTCTTTCAGAAATTGAACAGATGGCTACGACTGTCGGTATTATTAATCATGGTCAATTACTTTTTGAAGGTCACCTATCTGACCTTAAAGAAGATGAAAAATATCTGTTTGAGACCAGTGATGATGTAACTGCTAAAAGAATACTAATGTTCAATGGTTTTAATTTGGATGATGACAAAAAATTGATTGTCAACGATAACGATAAAGTTAATATAGCCACTGCTATTCGACTCTTAGTTGAAAATGATGTTGATATTTATCAAGTTCGTATGATTCGTCGATCGCTGGAAGATGTTTTCCTTGATATGACAGGACGGGAAGGAAGTGTTTTGTAATGCTAAATTTACAATTAGAATTTATCAAATTAAAAAGACGTTCTTTCTTGCTATCTTTGATTGCTATTGTAGCAGTGGGCTTGATTTGGAGTGGCGTTGTTATCAAATATGAATTACCTAAAACGCATGAGGCCTATAATGCCATTTATACCATGACTTACTTGAATGATTGTATTTTGCCACTTTTCATTGCAGTTTTAGCGTCTAGACTACTGGAATTGGAACATCTAGGCAAAACTTTTAAACTCTTGCAAACCAGTAACGAAAGTCCTTGGCAACTTTTTAAGGCTAAATTGACTGTGATGGCTATTTTTGCCTTTGTTGTCAGTTTGATTCAAACGCTTTTTCTGAAATTTATTATTCAAGGCATGCAGGTCAGTGTGACACCTGTTTCATTGAGTCTCTTTTTGTTCACAACTTTTTTGGTTTGTCTCTTTCTGTCTTGTTTACATCTTTGCTTAGCTTTTATCTATCCAAAGCCAAGTGTGACAGTGGTAACAGGCTTAATTGGTTCCTTCCTGTCATTTGTAGGTATCGGTGCGTTACCATTTCCTATTCGTATTTTCATTCCTTGGCAATATTTCTCTATGATGGGAATCGCTAAACGGGTGGCTGGAACTAACACTTATCTTTTTCAATATGATAATGCTTATCCCTTTAAATTAGTCACATTATTGCTTATCATTTTTTTAAGCATCTTTGTCAGTAAAAAACTCATTGGAAAGGCGGATCTATTATGATTATTTTTGAATTTAAAAAAATCAAAAAAAGTGCTATTCCGATAACGCTAATCTTCTTTAACCTTGTTGGGTCCTTATTGGGAGCAATGATTTACGCTCTCAATCGAAAGGTGCTCCTAGATGGTACACAAGCTCGCGTCCTTTGGGGACAAACAGTTTTCTATTCCTCGCAGATATTTACTCCTATTCTGATCGGGATTATCTGTTCCATCAGTTGTCAATTCGAGGAAAGTAATAAAAACTGGCAGCGCTTATTAAGTATTCCGGTTAAAGCCAATCGTATCATTTTATCAAAAATCACCAGCTTATCACTAGTCATGGCTATTAGTCAACTGATAGTTCTTCTCTTTTATATTATCAGCGCTTTGGTTTTGAAGGTACCTTTTGCAAATTATCTACTGGACTTTTTGCTTTGGTCTATCACAGGTTGGATAGCAACCATTACTATTGTCACCATTCAAATTTTTCTTAGTATTCGCTTAAAAAATTTCGCAGTGCCTATTCTTATATCAGCTATTTTGGCTATAGCAGGGCTTATGACCCTATTTATTGGACAAGGTCTTTTTAGCATTTTCCCTTATGCTCAGATTGCTGTTGGTGATCGAGCTCGTTCTTTAGTCCCTTTTACCTTATCTGAATTTATCCTTTTCTTAGTTGTCAATGGTGCTTATATTTTTGTCTTCTATACCTTAGCAGTTAGACAGCTTAAAAAGAGATTTATTTAATCTCATTTATAGTAAAAAACAAGAAGAAAGCGAAGATTTATCGTAATTGTTATACAATTAATGATCAGCAAATAAATAGTGTAGAGATTTAATAAGGATATTATCATAAACCAGTTTCGCATGAAGCTGGTTTGATTTTTTCTCTAGACTTCATTTTCTAAAATAATTTCTATAAGCAATAAGAAAAATTATGCTAAAATAGAAGGAGAACATATTGGGAGGTAATGATGTCTGTTCAGACAGAAAAGAGAACATCAAATACCAAGAAAGAATTTGCGTTTACATCTAGCTCGATTATTCTGCAAGTTTCAAGAGGAATTTTAGTCGGGATTATCGTGGGTGCAATTGTTGGTTCTTTTCGTTTTTTGATTGAAAAGGGATTTTATATCATTCAATATTTCTATCAGCAAGGTCATGATAGTATGATTTGGTTTGCTTTTATTTTGTTATTTTATGCTTGCGTGATTTGGATTAGTGCAAAATTAACGCTTTCAGAAAAGAATATTAAAGGTTCTGGA
Source organism: Streptococcus sp. HMSC066E07 (assembly GCF_001814695.1). Lineage (NCBI taxonomy): Bacteria > Bacillati > Bacillota > Bacilli > Lactobacillales > Streptococcaceae > Streptococcus > Streptococcus sp. HMSC066E07. Next base: position 85,857 of record NZ_KV817430.1, on the reverse strand, counting down.
ATTCCGCAAGTGGAAGCAGAGCTGAAAGGACTGATGAGCTTGTCATGGTGGAGTGTCCTCTGGAAAAAGTATATTCTAGGTGTTTTAGCCATTGCAAGTGGCTTAATGTTAGGACGTGAAGGTCCAAGTATCCAGCTGGGAGCAATGGGTGGAAAAGGAATTGCCAAACATCTTCATTTAAGCCCTGTGGAAGAGCGTTCTTTGATTGCTAGTGGAGCGGCAGCAGGGCTGGCAGCAGCTTTTAATGCTCCGATTGCGGGTTTACTGTTTGTTATTGAGGAAGTCTATCATCATTTTTCGCGTTTCTTTTGGGTCTCGTCTTTGGCGGCAAGTTTAACGGCGAATTTTGTTTCGCTTATAATTTTTGGAATGACCCCTGTATTAAATATGCCAGATAATATTCCTCTGATGGGGCTAGGGCAATACTGGCTTTATTTGTTGTTAGGAATTTTTCTTGGTTTTTCAGGATTTTTATATGAAAAAGTTGTTCTAGCTATGCCTCGTATTTATGATATGATTGGTGAAATGTTGCATCTTTCTCCGCAATATTATCCTATTATAGCCTTTATTTTCATTTTACCAGTAGGATATTTCCTTCCACAGCTTTTAGGCGGTGGCAATCAACTGGTTCTCTCTTTAACCAGTCAACATTATCTGCTATTAACATTAGTGATGTTTTTTGTTATTCGCTTTATCTGGAGTATGATTAGTTATGGTAGTGGGCTTCCTGGTGGTGTTTTTCTCCCCATTTTAGCTCTCGGCTCTCTTTTAGGGGCAATTGCTGGTGTCGTTTGTGTGCGATTAGGCTTTGCAACTCAAGAGCAATTTCCCATTTTTATTATTTTAGGTATGAGTGGCTACTTTGGTGCCATTTCAAAGGCTCCGCTAACTGGCATCATTTTGGTGACTGAGATGGTTGGTGATATACGAAACCTCATGCCTCTTGGTCTAGTGACTTTAGTGGCATACGTTGTAATGGATTTACTGGGTGGAGCACCTGTGTATGAGGCTATGCTAGAGCGATTGCTTCCAGATAGCATGGCAGATGATAGTGAGACAACGCTTATCGAAATTCCTGTTTCTGAGAAAATAGCCGGCAAGCAAGTGCACGAATTAGAACTACCAAAAGATATTCTAATTACCATGCAACATCACAATGGAAGAAATCAAACAGTGAATGGTAGCACGCGCCTTTATCTGGGAGATATGATTTATGTAGTCTTGAAAAAATCAGATATTGGACGCATTAAAGATTTGCTATTGTAAAAGAGGGAAACCTCTTTTTTAGAACCTAAAAGAACAATCTATAATTTCCGAACGATAAAAAATATTATACGTCATTATATTGTGATTTCTGTACCTTATGTTATAATACTAAAGGAAACGTCAGGAAAGACGTAGCGATGTGAAAGCATAGGTAGGTCATTTTTGCATACAATTTACTATTTAAGGAGAGTGACATGCTGAACGAATTTCCTATTTTTGATTATGAAGACATTCAATTGATTCCTAATAAATGTATCCTCAAAAGTCGGTCAGAAGCTGATACGACAGTTACTTTTGGAAATCACACCTTCAAACTTCCTGTTGTTCCAGCTAATATGCAAACAATTCTGGATGAAGATGTAGCAGAAAAATTGGCGAAAAGTGGCTATTTCTACATCATGCACCGTTTTGACGAATCTGACCGTATTCCTTTCATCAAGCGCATGCATGAGCAAGGACTGATTGCTTCCATTTCGGTTGGTGTGAAAGATTATGAATATAATTTCGTTAGCCAGTTGAAAGAAGATGCACCAGAATATATCACGATTGATATTGCGCATGGACATTCAGATAGTGTGATTGATATGATTCAGCACATCAAAAAAGAACTCCCTGATACTTTCGTGATCGCAGGAAATGTCGGGACACCAGAAGCTGTTCGTGAGCTGGAAAACGCTGGAGCAGATGCAACAAAAGTTGGCATTGGACCAGGAAAAGTTTGTATCACAAAAGTAAAAACTGGCTTTGGTACAGGAGGTTGGCAATTAGCTGCTCTTCGTTGGTGTGCAAAAGCTGCACGCAAACCGATTATTGCGGACGGTGGCATTCGTACGCACGGCGACATTGCCAAATCCATTCGCTTTGGTGCTACTATGGTGATGATTGGTTCCCTATTTGCAGGTCATATCGAAAGCCCAGGTCAAACGGTCGAAGTAGATGGTGAACAATTTAAAGAGTATTATGGTTCAGCTTCAGAGTACCAAAAGGGTGCTTATAAGAATGTGGAAGGAAAGAAAATTCTTTTACCAGTTAAAGGACATTTAGCTGACACTTTAGTTGAAATGGAGCAGGACTTGCAAAGTGCTATTTCCTATGCCGGCGGAAGAGATTTAGCTGGTCTTAAGCACGTAGATTACGTCATTGTGAAAAATTCCATTTGGAATGGTGACGCTCATTAACAATAAAATAATTACTTATTTATATTACGAATTTGGCGTAATGTTTCTACAAGGCACCTAATGTCTAACAATAAGTAAGTCTTCAACTTTCCTGCTATGTTTTTTAGCAAGGAATTTTGTATTCAGTTGGTTAACCAATTGTTTTAGGCTTGCTTTTGGCAAGTCTTTTGTTTTTTCTAAAAGGAGATTTTATGAAATTATTAGAAGAATGCATCCTAAAAGACGGAAATGTTTTAGGAGAAAATATTTTAAAAGTGGATTCATTTCTGACTCACCAAGTCGATTTCAACTTGATGAAAGAAATTGGTAAAGTGTTTGCAACATATTTTCGCTCGGCTGGTATTACAAAAGTTGTGACAATTGAAGCATCTGGCATCGCACCTGCTATTTATACAGCAGAAGCATTGGGCGTTCCAATGATTTTTGCGAAAAAGTCAAAAAACATCACTATGACGGAAGGTATTTTAACGACCGAGGTCTATTCTTTTACCAAACAAGTGACAAGTACGGTCTCAATTGCAGGGAAATTTTTAAATCATTATGATAAAGTACTTATTGTCGATGATTTTCTAGCAAATGGGCAAGCAGCTAAAGGGCTGGTTAATATCATTGAACAATCAGGTGCCCATGTGGAAGCGATTGGCATTGTGATTGAAAAATCATTCCAAGAAGGAAGAAAGTTACTAGAAGAAGATAAGCGAAAAGTCGTTTCTTTGGCTCGTATTCAAAAATTTGAAAATGGAAAAGTTGTATTTATGGAGGCTGATGCATAATGGAACTGAAAGAAGAAAAACATTCACAGGCGGCTGTCTTAGGTTTGCAGCACTTATTAGCAATGTACTCAGGGTCAATCCTTGTACCCATTATGATTGCTGGTGCGCTAGGTTATTCGAGCCAACAGCTGACCTATCTCATCTCTACAGATATTTTTATGTGTGGTGTGGCAACATTTTTGCAATTGCAACTCAATAAATATTTCGGAATTGGCTTGCCAGTCGTACTTGGCGTTGCTTTTCAATCGGTTGCACCTCTGATTATGATTGGTCAAAAACATGGAAGTGGAGCTATGTTTGGAGCGCTCATCATTTCCGGTATCTACGTTCTTTTGATTGCAGGAATTTTTTCTAAAATTGCTAATTTCTTCCCACCGATTGTGACGGGCTCAGTCATTACAACCATTGGTTTGACACTTATTCCTGTTGCGATTGGCAATATGGGAAATAATAGTGAAAAGCCCACTGCACAAAGTTTGCTGTTAGCTACTGTCACGATTTTGATTATACTGTTAGTAAATATCTTTGCGAAAGGCTTTCTTAAATCCATTTCCATTCTGATTGGCTTAATTATTGGAACGATTATTGCTAGCTTTATGGGCTTAGTAGATTTTGCGCCAGTAACTCAAGCCCCTCTTGTACATGTTCCAACACCGTTTTATTTTGGAATACCTAAGTTTGAACTTTCATCCATCATCATGATGTGTATTATTGCAACAGTTTCTTTGGTAGAATCAACAGGTGTTTATTTTGCACTTTCAGATATTACAAACGAAAAGTTAGACAGCATTCGTCTGCGAAATGGTTATCGTGCAGAAGGACTTGCAGTGCTTCTTGGCGGTATTTTTAACACTTTCCCTTATACAGGATTTTCACAAAATGTTGGTTTAGTCAAACTTTCTGGAATTAAAACACGTCTACCAATCTATTATGCAGCAGGATTCTTAGTCTTGTTAGGATTATTACCAAAATTCGGAGCTTTGGCACAAATTATTCCAAGTCCTGTACTCGGTGGTGCCATGCTTGTCATGTTTGGTTTTGTTTCTGTTCAGGGAATGCAAATGCTAGCACGAGTTGATTTTGAACACAATGAGCACCATTTCTTGATTGCCGCTGTATCTATTTCCGCAGGAGTCGGCCTAAATGGAAGCAATCTTTTTAACAGCCTACCAACTGGCTTGCAAATGTTTTTCTCAAACGGGATTGTTATGGCGAGTGTCATTGCGATTGTATTGAATCTTATTTTAAATCGTGAGAAGAAATAGAGTTTGAAAAGAGGCTGGGAGGATTTCCTCCTAGCTTTTTTGACTATTCTGAGTGCTTATAGTATAGTTAAGAGAGAAGGAATAATTTTAGGAGATTTTATGTACCAAGCTCGCAATTTAAAAGAACGAATGACCCTATTTATCTCGATTTTTTTGCCAATTTTGATTTATCAACTGGCTAATTTTTCGGCCTCTTTTGTGGACACAACCATGACAGGGCAATACCATACTTTGCATTTAGCGGGAGTGTCAATGGCGACTAGCTTATGGAGTCCGTTTTTTACTTTTTTGACTGGTATTGTCTCAGCCTTGGTTCCGATTATTGGACACCATCTGGGACGAAAACAAGAAGAAAAAATCGCTTCTGATTTTTATCAGTTTATTTATTTATCTCTCGTTTTGTCTCTTCTCTTGTTTGGACTCGTTTTTTTAGGTGCACCGCTTGTTTTGTCCAATATTGGCTTAGAACCACTAGTAGCAGAAGTCTCTATACATTATCTCTGGTATTTGGCACTTGGAATTATCCCCTTGCTTTTATTTAGTGTTGTACGCTCTTTATTAGACGCATTAGGATTGACAAGATTATCCATGTACCTTATGTTGCTCTTACTACCGTTGAATGCCAGCTTTAATTACATTTTAATTTATGGGGCATTTAGTTTCCCAGAAATGGGCGGAGCAGGAGCGGGGCTGGGGACTTCGTTGGCTTACTGGGTGCTGTTAATCCTTTCGGTAGTAGTTGCCAAAAGACATCCTAGAATTAAAAAATATCAATTATGGAAAATTCGACCTTTGGACAAAGAAGGATTGCAGGAAGGGATTCGTCTCGGTTTTCCTATTGGTGGGACTGTCTTTGCAGAAGTTGTGATATTTTCAGTCGTAGGTTTGCTCATGGCTAAGTTTTCTTCGTTAATCATTGCCAGTCACCAGTCGGCTATCAGCTTTTCCAATCTTATGTATGCTTTTCCTATGAGCATTTCTAATGCTATGGCGATTATCGTTTCTTACGAAATTGGCGCAAAGCGTCTAGACTATGTCAGAAAATATTGTGTTTTGGGAAGATTAACTGCGCTTGGGTTCGCTGTTTTCACGCTGACATTTTTATATCTTTTCCGTTATCAAGTCGCTTCATTATATGGAACGAACAAAGAATTCATTCGTCTGACATCGGTTTTCTTAACTTACAGTTTATTTTTTCAATTAGCAGATACTTTCGCAGCACCACTTCAAGGGATTTTACGCGGATACAAGGATACAAAAGTTCCATTTTATTTAGGCTTGATTGGCTATTGGGGGGTGTCGCTACCAGTTGGATTACTATTGGATCACACGACAAATTTAGGCCCCTTCGCTTATTGGATTGGTTTAATTTCTAGTCTGGTTGTTAGTGGCATTTTATACCAACTTCGTCTTAATCATATTCAAAAAAAGAAATTAGCTTAAATGTTGCATCTACATCATTTATCATTCTGAATTAAAAAAGAATCTCAGATTTTTATCCAAGATTCTTTTTTTGTTATTTTGTACGCATTTCACCTTGTGGGAAATAAGTCCCTTCTGGCATGTCGTTGATGATGACATGAACAGCAGATTGTGGCGCGCCAGTATTTTTTACGACAGCGGCAGTAACTTCTTTTGCAAGAGCTTTCTTTTGTTCTAACGTGCGTCCTTCAAATAAATCAATTCTGACAAATGGCATAGTGTTTCTCCTTTTTATCTTTGATATTTTTATTTTATCATAAATTAGGTTTTAAAGCGTGTCAGAATATGGTAAAATAAGAAGTATTAAAAATTGGAGAATTTGGAACGAATTAAAGAAAATGGCTCAGTTGTATTATAAATATGGCACGATGAATTCGGGCAAAACAATCGAAATTTTAAAAGTAGCACACAACTACGAAGAACAGGGCAAAGGTGTTGTCATTATGACGAGCGCCCTTGATACACGTGACGGTTTCGGCGTTGTTTCTAGTCGTATCGGAATGAAGCGAAAAGCAATTGCAATAGCAGAAGATACTGATATTTTCCGCTTTATTCAAGAAATGCCCGAAAAACCTTATTGTGTATTGATTGATGAAGCGCAGTTTCTATCTCGTCATCATGTCTATGATTTGGCAAGAGTAGTTGATGAATTAAATGTACCAGTTATGGCTTTTGGTTTGAAAAATGATTTTCGCAATGAGTTATTTGAAGGCTCGAAATATCTCCTGCTTCTAGCAGATAAAATTGATGAGATTAAAACGATTTGTCAATTTTGCTCCAAAAAAGCAACCATGGTATTAAGAACAACGAATGGTAAGCCGGTCTATGAAGGGGAGCAGATTCAAATCGGTGGGAATGAAACCTATATTCCTGTCTGTCGGAAGCATTATTTTAAGCCAGAAATTGACGAAATGAAGAGTTAAGGAGAAGTGTAGCAAACGATGAATATTTATGAACAACTACAAGCCGTTGAAGATCGTTACGAAGAGCTGGGGGAACTTCTGAGTGACCCAGATGTTGTTAGTGACACCAAGCGTTTTATGGAATTGTCCAAAGAAGAAGCAAGTACACGCGATATGGTAGCAACTTATCGTGAATATAAAAGGGTGCTCCAAAACATCACAGACGCTGAAGAAATGATTAAAGACGCTTCAGGCGATGTTGATTTGGAAGAAATGGCAAAGCAAGAGCTCAAAGATGCAAAAGCTGAAAAAGAAGAATACGAGGAAAAATTAAAAATCCTTCTTTTACCAAAAGATCCAAATGATGATAAAAACATCATCTTAGAAATCCGTGGTGCAGCAGGAGGTGATGAAGCCTCGCTCTTTGCCGGTGATCTTCTGACAATGTATCAAAAATACGCTGAATCGCAAGGTTGGAAATTCGAGGTTATGGAAGCTTCTATGAATGGAGTCGGTGGCTTCAAAGAAGTAGTAGCGATGGTTTCTGGTCAATCCGTGTATTCCAAATTAAAATACGAATCAGGTGCTCATCGCGTACAACGTGTCCCAGTAACAGAAAGTCAAGGACGAGTTCACACTTCGACAGCCACAGTCTTAGTCATGCCTGAAGTTGAAGAAGTGGAATACGATATTGATCCAAAAGATCTTCGGATTGACATTTATCACGCTTCTGGTGCTGGCGGTCAGAATGTCAACAAAGTTGCAACAGCCGTTCGGATTGTTCACTTGCCGACAAATATCAAGGTTGAAATGCAGGAAGAACGAACCCAGCAAAAAAATCGTGACAAAGCTATGAAGATCATCCGTGCGCGTGTAGCGGATCATTTTGCGCAAATTGCGCAAGACGAGCAAGATGCTGAGCGAAAATCAACTATTGGTACTGGAGATCGCTCAGAGCGAATTCGTACCTATAATTTCCCACAAAATCGTGTGACAGATCACCGTATTGGTTTAACGCTACAAAAGCTAGATACGATTTTAGCTGGAAAATTAGATGAAATCGTGGACGCCTTGGTATTGTATGACCAAACACAAAAACTAGAAGAATTGAATAAATAATGAAATTAGCTCAAATTCTTGCTGAAATGGAAAAACAGCTTGAAGCAATTGGCGAAGAAGCTGAAAGTCTCTCCTTTACTTTTCGAATTTCGAAAAACTTATCTTTTACCCAATTTGTGTTGAAAATGCAGGCAGAAGCAACAGCAGATGATATAGAATTACTGAAAAAGATTCAATCTCAATTATTAGTTCATAGACCTGCCCAATACATTATTGGGAACGCAGAATTTCATGGACATTCGTTCAAAGTAGATGAACGAGTGCTAATTCCCCGACCAGAAACCGAGGAATTGGTCAACCTTATCTTGTCTGAAAATCAAAATAGCAGTCTGAAAGTTTTAGATATTGGAACTGGAAGCGGAGTAATTGCTCTCTCTTTGGCTGCCGAGCGTGCGAATTGGCAGGTCACGGCTTCCGACATTTCCCAAGATGCTCTGGATTTGGCGCAAGAAAATGCAGAAGCAATTGATGTAGCGATTGATTTTGTTCAGTCTGATTGTTTTCAGGCAATTACAGGAAAGTATGATATTATTGTATCCAATCCGCCCTATATTTCAGAGACGGACAGAGAAGAAGTAGGACTAAATGTCCTTGCTTCAGAACCTCATCTTGCTCTTTTTGCTGAAGAAGACGGGTATGCTGTGTATCGAAAAATTGCTGAGAACGCCCAAAAACATTTGACAGAAAAAGGTAAAATCTATCTCGAAATTGGCTACAAACAAGGGGAACATGTAAAAGAACTATTTCAGTCTGCATTTCCAAAAATGAGAATTCGCGTCTTGCAAGATCAATTCGGAAAAGATAGAATGGTAGTGGTAGATAATGGATAAAATTGAGGAAATGCTGAGCAGCGGAGGAGCAGTCGTGCTGCCAACAGAGACTGTATATGGTTTATTTTGTAAGGCACTGGACGAGCAGGCCGTCAGTCATGTCTATGACTTAAAAGGCAGACCTCGCGAAAAGGCTTTGAATTTAAATGTTTCAAGCTTAGAAGAAATTTATCAATTTTCCAAACATCAGCCTCAGTATTTAAAAAAGCTCTATCAAGCCTTTCTACCCGGTCCTTTGACCATTATTTTACAAGCTAATGAACAAGTTCCCATTTGGGTAAATTCAGGTATGAAAACAATTGGTTTTCGTGTCCCTAGTCATCCTAAAACATTGGACTTGATTAGAAAATTTGGACCTCTCATTGGTCCGTCCGCAAATTTATCTGGAAAGAGTAGCGGAGTAAACTTCCAGCAAATTATGACCGATTTCAATCACGAAGTTCTTGGTATAGAAGATGATGCTTTTCTAACAGGACAGGATTCAACTATTTTGGATTTATCTGGTGAAACAGCATATATTCTACGCCAAGGTGCTGTCACTTGCGAAGAAATTCTCGCTAAAATTCCAGAAATTCACTTCTAAACCTTGACTAAATAGGTTTTAGACCCGCTTTAAGAGAAGGGAGACTCTTATGATTTTTGACCATAAAGACTATAAAGAATATGACGCTGAGCTTTGGGAAGCCATTGCTGCAGAAGAAAAACGTCAGCAAAACAATATTGAATTGATTGCTTCAGAAAATGTTGTTTCAAAAGCTGTTATGGCAGCACAAGGTTCTATTTTAACCAATAAATATGCCGAAGGTTATCCAGGCCGTCGCTATTATGGTGGTACGGACGTTGTGGATGTGATTGAAACTTTAGCGATTGAACGTGCTAAAGAAATCTTTGGAGCAAAATTTGCTAATGTTCAACCCCACTCAGGCAGTCAGGCGAATTGTGCGGCTTATATGGCCTTAATTGAGCCAGGCGACACAGTAATGGGAATGGATCTTGCAGCAGGCGGACATTTGACACATGGCGCAGCTGTTAGCTTCTCTGGAAAAACCTATAACTTTGTGCCTTATAATGTCGATCCTGAAACGGAACTTTTAGATTTTGATGCTATTTTGGCGCAGGCTAAAGAAGTCAAACCTAAATTGATTGTTGCAGGTGCTTCTGCCTATTCACATATTATTGATTTTGCTAAATTCCGTGAAATTGCAGATACTGTCGGAGCCAAACTCATGGTAGACATGGCTCATATTGCCGGTTTAGTTGCCGCTGGTTTGCATCCAAGTCCAGTACCGTATGCACATATTACGACAACTACCACTCATAAAACCCTTCGAGGACCTCGTGGTGGCTTAATTTTGACCAATGATGAAGAGTTAGCGAAAAAGATCAATTCCGCAATCTTCCCAGGAATTCAAGGAGGACCGCTAGAGCATGTCGTGGCGGCTAAAGCAGCTGCTTTTAAAGAAGTGTTGGATCCAGATTTCAAAGTTTATGCTCAGCAGATTTTGGATAACGCTAAGGCAATGGTTCAAGTATTCCAACAATATGGGAATTTCCGTGTTATTTCAGGTGGTACGGAGAATCATCTTTTCCTTGTGGATGTGACCAAAGTCGTTGAAAATGGGAAAGTCGCTCAAAACCTTTTGGATGATGTTCATATTACTCTTAATAAAAACTCTATCCCTTATGAAACCTTATCTCCATTTAAAACAAGTGGCATTCGTATTGGAACTGCAGCTATTGCAGCTCGTGGCTTTGGGGTAGCTGAAAGTACTAAAGTAGCAGAATTGATCATCAAGACTTTAGAGAATGCAAACAACGAAGCTGTTTTAGAGCAAGTCCGTGCAGAAGTTAAAGAATTGACCGATGCCTTTCCACTATATGAGGACTGAAATGGACATTTACGTAAAAAAAGCTATTATTCATCAATTTAGTCCATCAGACACCGACCTTCTTTTAGCAGATAAATATCTCAATATTACTCCTAAGATCGAAGAATATCTTCGCAAGAAGATTGAACGTGTCTATTCAGATGAGGCCAAAACAGGTATTTTTACCGAAGATAGTGTCTTTTTATCACATATTACAAAAGACCTTTTAGAAACCTCTGTCAGTATTGCCAATCTCTGGAAAGAGGAGTTTTCGGTGAGCGAAAATCAGAAAACCAATGATTTGATTTTTGTTCAATTTGATAAGGAAGGCGTGGAGCATTTTGCTTTTTTGCGGATTGCTCTGCGAGAAACACTCACTCACTTGGGTGGAGAAGTAGACAATCCTATCAAGATTACCCAGAACAATTTGCCGGGATTTGGTACAGGTGCCGATGAAGCCTTGGTTATCAATCTTCAATCACGTAAATACCATTTGATTGAAAAACGGATTAAATACAATGGTGCTTTTCTCAATTATTTTTCTGATAATCTGTTACAAGTCAATCCTAAAATTTCTCCTAAAAAATCTATCAAAGCCTTAGAAAAAACGGCTCAAAAAGTTGCAGAAAGTTTTAATCAGGATGATTTTCAATTTCAATCCAAGGTTAAATCGTCTATTTTCAAAAATTTAGAAGAAAATGATGAATTATCACCGGAAAAATTAGCAGATGACTTGTTTGATAACAATCTGACAGCTCGTTTGACTTTTATTGATCAGGTTAAGGAAACAATTCCAGAAACTGTTAAATTTGATGAAATTGATAGTAGTCGTCAGAAGAAAAAATTTGAAAACCAAAAGCTCTCTCTTTCAAATGGAATTGAGCTTATTGTCCCCAATAACATCTATCAAGATGCGGAATCCGTAGAATTCATACAAAACGAGAATGGAACCTATTCCATTCTCATCAAAAACATAGAAGATATTCAAAGTAAATAATGTTTAAAATTCTTAGAAAATTGATCCTTCTCATTCTTTTAATCTTTGTTGGTTACAAGCTTGTTCAAGTTCATCATGATGTCAAGCAAGTGATGACCTACCGTAGCTTAGTGAGAGAAGTGCTAGACGAGCAAGATACTGCAGCCAATGAGGAACTAGTCCTTGCTATGATTTATACTGAAACAAAGGGAAAAGTTTCTGATGTCATGCAATCTAGTGAAAGTGCGACGGGTCAGAAAAACTCTATTTTAGATAATAAAGAAAGCATTCGTCAAGGCGTTCAGACCCTATCCACGAATCTAAATGTAGCTCAAGAAAAGAAAGTAGACGTTTGGACCGCTGTACAAGCCTATAACTTTGGTCGCTCCTATATTGACTACATTGCAAAACACGGTGGCGAAAATACCCTTGGTTTGGCAAAAAAATACTCTAAAAATGTTGTTGCACCAAGTTTAGGAAATGTGACCGGCAAAACCTATCCTTATTACCATCCCATCGCCCTCCTTCATGGCTCTAAGCTCTATATCAATGGTGGGAATTATTATTACTCCCGACAAGTTCAGATGAATATGCACATCATGAAAGTGATGAATTGGTTTTAATAAATCAAAAGGTTAGAGAGCTTTGTTTTCTAACCTTTTTAGATTAGTAATAGAAAACAGCAAAAAGATTGTTTTTTCTAAATATTTAAAATATTTCATATTTCTACTTTTATTTTTAAAACGAGAGTGCTATAATAATCACGTAGAATTCTATAATAATCAAAACGGAAGGATTTGAAAATATGAATTTTTCAGGTAAAACAGCAATTGTTACCGGTGGTGCAAACGGAATTGGCAAAGAAGTAGTTCGCGGTATTGTTGAAGGTGGTGGTAATGTCATTATTGCCGACATCAATCAAGGAGCAGCTGAACGAGTGATTGCCGAATTTGGAGCAGAACACACGAGCTTTACTTATATGGATTTAGGAAATCATGAATCTATTGTAGAAGCAATGAACAAAATAATCGCAACAGCTGGTAAAATTGATATCTTAGTCAATTGTGCTGGTGTTATTAGTGCGAAACCATTTGAACAATTAACTTACGATGAATGGGAACGCACCATTCGTATTAACCTATCTGGTTGTTTTTCAACTATTAGTACTATTTTCCCACATTTTATTGAACAAAAGGGGGGAAGAATTGTTAATGTTTCCTCAGTAGCTGCAAAATTAGGCGGTGGTTTGCTTGGAACAGCTGCTTATGCGTCTTCTAAAGCTGGTTTGAACGGTCTTACAAAAGCAGTAGCAAAAGAAGGAGGCAAATATGGTATTGCATGTAATGCGGTTTGTCCTTCTTTTACACGAACGGATATGACTACTGTATTGTCAGAAGACCCTGAAAAGAGTCAGCGTGTCATCAACATGATTCCACTTGGACGTCGTGCAGAACCTGTTGAAATTGCTCAAATGATTCTTTTCTTTGCTAGTGACTTAGCCAGCTTCGTGTCTGGAGAAATCGGTGATTGTGATGGCGGTATCACGCTGGATGGCTAATTTTTTATCGAAAAGATGTATGGCATTCAAGCCTTGTTAAATAAAAACAAGGCTTGAATATATAGAGGAAATATGATTATGAAAATTTTTAATAAGAAAATTAAGATTCCTGGTGATACAATTATTGTTCCCATGTTTATCGGCTGTGTGATAAATACATTTTTCCCTCAAGTGTTGAAAATTGGAGGTTTTACAACCGCTATAGTTCAGGGAGCTGGTCCGCTCGTTGGAGCTTTTCTATTCTTTATAGGAGGAACAATCTCGTTAAAGAACACTCCAAAAGCTGTTGGGCGTGGAGCGGCTATTATCACATCTAAGATTGTCGTTTCAGTTGTTTTAGGTCTGTTGGTAGCAAAAGTCTTCAATGATAATTTTTTAGGTTTAAGTGCTTTGGCGATTATTGGAGCTATGTCTGTCGCTAATAACGCTATGTATGCTGGAATTGTAGAAGTTTACGGAAATGAAATTGATGCAGGTGCTGTTGGTATTACTACCTTAAGTGTTGGACCGATGGTGACAATGGCAGCTCTCAGTAGTGCTGGTCTTGCTAACATTTCTATTTGGAGTTTAGTAGGAACTATTTTACCACTTGTTTTAGGGATTGCATTAGGAAATGCTTTTCCATATATGAAAAAAGTTCTATCAAATGGTGTGACAGCAATTATTATCATTGTTGGATTCTGTTTAGGAGCCAACATGAGCTTTATGCAAATTATTCAAGGTGGTTTACCAGGTATTATACTCGGAATCATTACAACCTTAGTTGGAGGCTTCTTTGCTATTTTTGCAGATAAAGCTACAGGTGGATCAGGAATTGCTGGTGCAGCTATTTCAAGTACAGCAGCTAGTGCCATAGCTACTCCAGCAGCTTTATCGGCTGTAGATGCTTCCTTTAAAGCTGTTGAAGCTACAGCTACCACCCAAATAACAGCATCCGTTATTGTAACAGCGATTTTAACACCAATTTTGACAGCTTGGGTAGCTAAACGTGTAGATACTACAAAACAAGCGAAAACAATGAATTGATTTTAAAAGTTCACTTGTTGTTTGATGATAACGTTTAATAGTTTACTAAAGGGGAGTTTTTGGGACTTTCCTTTTTTACTATTCAACAAATCGCCTTAAATCCAAAACGTCATTTCAAACAAATCAATTGTCATTTATATTGTTACATGTTATACTTAAAAATATATCTCACAGAAAGAAAAGCTAAACATGATGAAGAAAATAGCCCTAATTACAGGAATTTTAACAATTTTGATTGCTATTTCTACTTTTTTATTTTACCGTGTCAATGCTGAAGGGAAATTAGACAGACAGAAGTATGTGCAATCAACTACTCCAACCCTATTCTTTCATGGTTATGGAAGTAGTGCCAATGCTGAGCGACACATGACGAATGCAGCAAAAAAAGCAGGAGTAACAAAAACAGTTATTCGAGCAAATGTTGATAGAAATGGTGCAGTTACGTTGAGGGGAGACATTCCCAAAGGCGCTATCAATCCAATCGTAGAAGTGAATTACGAAGACAATCGCAATCCTATTGATGTTGGACGATATGCAAAAGCTGTCGTCAGCAAGCTACAGGAAAAGTATGGCTTTACAAAAATGAATATGGTAGGTCATTCTTTAGGGAATATGTCGATTTTGTATTATCTTTTAGAACATGCTCAAGATGAGAACTTGCCACAGCTGCAAAAACAAGTGAATATTGCGAATTTTGCTGCCGGTTTAGAAGCTATGGGCTTACCAGCTGATGTAAAAGTAGATAAAACGACAGGGAAACCAAATCAAGTCACACAAACTTTCCAAAGATTATTGCCATTACGTGAAGTTTTTCCACAAAATCAAATTGACGTTTTGAATATCTACGGTGATTACAAAAATGGCTCAGATGGTTCCGTTTTAAATGCTTCATCTCGCAGCTTGAAATACTTGGTTGCCGATAATGCAAAATCTTATCAAGAAAAGAAAATCATAGGTAAATTAGCACAACATAGCCAATTACATGAAAATCCAGAAGTAGATAAAATACTAATTCAATTTTTGTGGGGAAAATAAGCTGATAAATTTAAAAGCCAAACTTCTTATTTCTTGAGGTTTGGCTTTTTTGTTTTTATTCCCACTCAACGACTAAACAGGTGTTTAGAAACGTTGATATAACAATGTTTTTGGCTATATTTGATTATTTTGGAGACAATTTTGGCGACCTTTTCGATAATGATTGGTTGCCATTAAATTGTATCATTGTTTTGTTTGCATGCTTAATTGAAATTAAGCCAGTCATTTCTTCAGCTAGTTCTTTATCAACACCTGACCATAAGTGAGCATAGTGTTTCAATGTAATTTCAGGGGAAGAATGCCCCAAACGTTTAGAGACTATAAGAACAGAAGCGTTCAATTCATTGATAAGATAAGAAGCATGAGAATGTCTTAGTTCTTTTGCTTGTATTTCTGGAACTTTTGCTAATCTTGCATATCTTTTGATAATTCTTGATATGGTTGATTTAAGCATGGGATTTCCGTCATAACTTAAAACAAAATTTACTTTTCCTAGACTAGCTTGCCTATCTTTCCATTCTTTGAGAATAGCGATTGTATCATCATCTAACGAGATTGTCCGTAAACCTGAATCAGTCTTGGTATGATTTTGACGAAGCCATTTTGATTTGTTTGACATAATCAACATATGATTGACAGTAAGCTGTTTTTTCTCAAAGTCAATATTATTCCACCATAGAGCAGTTCCCTCATTTACACGCAATCCTGTACAAAAATATAGCCATAGTAAAACGAAGCATAAATGTTCATAGAAATCATCAATATAGATATTACTGATAACTTTTTCAAAATCTTGCTTAGTCCAATATCGAGAATGTGTTTTACCTTTCGGAATTGCTTTGACTTTCATTGAAACATTGGCATCAATAAATTGCATATTTACAGCAAATTCAAGAGATTTACGAAACATTCCAAAAGTTAAGCTAGCATATGCTTGTGAATAGTTCCCACCTTTTTTAGATAGTAACCATGTTCTAAAACTCTGTACATCTCTAATAGAAATATCCTTGAGTTTCTTTTTCTCGAATCGTTTTATGACTAAATTTAATGTAGGTTGGCGTGTAGAATATGTGTGTTCACATACTTCTGATTGATAATATGGTAAGTATGTCGTATTCATGAACTGCTCGTATGTCATATCATAATTTGAATACCCATGTGATTGTAGGTAATCATTTTTAATCCGAATAGCTTCTGTATATGCTTCTTTTGCAGATAAAAATTTCTTTCCGTTAGCATTTTTTCGAGCTTTTTTCTTAATACGTTTACCTGTAATATTATCTGTTCCTAAACTAACCTCATAATAGTATTGTCCTTTTTCATCGATATAGACATCTTGAAAATTTGTCTTTGCCATAAGTTCCCTCTTTCAATTGTGCAACTTAAAGCCAAGAATTTCTTCAACAGCAGAAACAGGGACTGTTCCTAATCGCCTATTACTGTATAAAGTATATCCTTGTTTTACCAAATTTAATTTGGTTTGTCTAATGATTTGTTTTGCAGTGGCTTTAGGAAAGCCTAGGTCAACTAAAACAATGTAAGAAATTGTTTGCGTATTCATATTGCATACCTCTTGTTTATTTCGTTATATTCTGAGATAATAGCAACAACAGAAGTAGTTATTGGCTATTTTTGTTAAGTATTTGGGTTATCATTGTTGGTTTGGTCGCTTGCATTGATAACCTTTTTTGATTTGTTCCATTGCATATTCTTTATAATCTGTTTTACAAGGATATTGGTTGCATCGTTTTGGTCAAATTGCCCAATATTTGAGAACTTGAAAGAATAATGTCTAGGTTCATACCACGGCACTTCGATTTTTGAAGTTGAAGCTGTATGTTTTACGGGAATAGAAAATAGGAACATATCTTCTATCTGAATCAGATAATCAATCCGTCTAACAAATTGTCCAAGGTCTTCTCCATTGTTTCCTTTCGCTTGCTCAAAGAAAGATAAAGGTTCCTTAGTATTTGTAATAATGATGACTTTAGCTGAACCCATTTTGTTGTGGTATCGTGCGGAAATTGGGCTTATCATATAGGGGTCTAGCAATTTTAACCAGTCGGATACGGTTAAACTGTCTCCTTTAATGTCATCAAGAAATAGAATCTCTTGCCCACTATACTCATCAAAAGCATTAGTAGAAGCAGTAACGCAGTAATCCCACTTTTGACCTTGTTTCAGGGCGATTTTTTGTAACAACGTTATCAATTTTTTGCTATATCGAGTTTTCCCTACTCCGCTCTCAGCAGTGATAAAAAGAATTGTTTTCTTGAAGTTTCCCACTTCTAAATCAGCAATTGTCTGGTAACTTTTGCGTTCTCCAGCAGTATCTAGTGCTTCGTTAATTTTCCTCTTATGTTGTCCGTAGATAGCGTAGTATTCGTTTGTGAGTAGAATATTGCTTTTGGTCACTTCTCCAGAAAGAATCTTTTCAATTAGCCAATCAACACTAAGGGCAGTTTCTTTTGCTTTTTTTGTGGCACGTCCTTTTGTCCATGTTTCCATGCTACGATGATAAATGCTTTTGTAATCCTCTCCTAAGACTGTTGCAACCTCCTCTGGTTTGTATTGATACTTGGTTTCGTCTTTGGCATGGACTAGATAAGCAAGGCAATTATCATAGCCATAGCGACCCGATTTTAGCTTTTCAAGATATTGTGGTTCAACCCCGATAGCTAGAGCTATTCTGTTTAGTGAAGCTCCTTTTTCAAACTTAAAGAGAAAATGGATATGTTCAGCTTTCTTTTTGATTACATTTTTCATCAATTCTTGATTCCAAACGTTTATCTCGTCTTTATCATGTTTGATTCCGTAAGCCTCTTTAACGGTAATATCAGCTTTATTTAGCTTATCAGTGACTGTCTCAAGTAGTGGGCGGATATTACTTTCATCTCTTGCCTGCTTTAAAGCTGTTTTATCTTGCCAAGTTTCCCAGTGTTCATCTTTTAGTTGTTGGACTAGCATGATAGCAGTTAGGGTTGCTTCTTTTTTATTTTTGTTCATTATTAAGAACTCCTTATTTAATTATTCTTCTAACTATTCTCTAGATAAATCAGGAGATTAATTTTTTATAAATCGTTCAAATCCTTGATATTTCTAGGTTTTTGAATATGCACGGCACTTGACAAGCCCAGTGCCGTGCAGGCGTTAGAAATAGTTAGAATTAGTTTTGTTTCATCTTTTCAAGATGACCGACCCTGTGACTCGTCGGATTTGTCATGAATCTAGTTGTTAATTCAACAGACATTGCTAGTTGAATTAACAACCAGATTAGGCATCAAACCATGGTGTTTCGAAGAAATGAGGACTATTTTCCCATTTTCTCCCTGAACCAATTATTCGTGCGACACCTTGCCCTTTGCCGTAACTACGCTTAGGTATATCAGCAAATCCACTCATCAAATATTTACGTTCATCAGCGGAGTCAGCTGCCCCTCCAAGCATAATTACAGCATCTGAACAATTTACACGAGCAAGCGAAGGAAGGAATCCTTCTTTTGTCGCAAATTGGCTAATAGCTATAATATGGATACCAGAAGAGCCACCAGTGGCAGATAGGCGGTTAATAGCAGTAGTCCATCGTGAAGTGATTTTTAGGGTTTTATCTACTTTATCCAATGATTCAAGTGAAGCATTTAGATTCCCTAGTTCGTCAAAAAATAAAGCAATATCAGGCATATCTTTCATTTCTAGATATTTGTCTTTACCCGCTTTATTGATTTTAGTCAGTCGTTCATCCATTATAGAGCACCAATATTCAGCACGCTCGACTATTTTAATAGGGTCTGATTGACCGTTAAATTCTTTTACATATCTGTCATATTTGGCAGAATTATATTCAACAATCCAATCCTGTAACAACATTAGACGAGCCATATAACGACCAGCAAGCACAGATTTCCCTGCTCGAGTGCGAGCAATGACGCTTAAATGTGGTACAATATCGGAATTCCAAACAAGGTCGTTAGACAAACGAATAGCATGTTTATTGTCATTGATAAAATCTTTCAATGAATCGGATTCATCTTTGACATGTAGTCTTTGAGAAGTTAATGTATCTTCAAAATGGAAGATAATATAACTATCTTCAGCGGTTAGTTCGGAGTTGACAACAGCAAAACGTTGGTATTTACCTGATAGTATTCCAGATACTCGCTGTTCAAACTTTTCACGGTCGGCACGTTCCCAGTTAGCAATATTCTCAATAGCGATATAACCCTCATTCAAATCATCGTTAATCCACACATGTAATTCCGGCATTTCATCGCCATAGCGTGTTGAGTTTGAAAGTTTTAGGACATCTGTGATTTGTTTGTCATTGAATAATCGCTTCAATTTTTGGGATAACCTATTGGCTTGATTAGACATGACTGGTATCGAAATAGTTGATACCTCTTCACGTAGCGACCAAGTATACACTAAACATAAGAAGATAATGAAGTCTATAATAGCAAAGAATAGCAACGGCTTAGTCAGATATGGTTTCGATAGTTCTATTGAATAGCTTATGTAGAGTAGCAATCCAGTCATACTAATTGTAACCGTAAAGGCTACCAGAGAGAGTTGATAGCCTTGAGGTTTACAATTAGGAGTAGGTTTGATTCTACGGTATCTACGGTTACGCATTACGTTGAACCACGGCTACTGAGTCAGCAGCATACCACCCAACACCATTAGTCGTTGCACCGCCACGTACGTTCTTGAATTGAAGAATTGTACCGAACTTTACATCAACCTTATTTGATGTTTTGATTGTATATTCTAGGTCGTTGTTTGTATCTACAATTGAATATTTGAACTTCCCATCAATTTCTTCAATTGAACCAATTGATACAACGTTTAGAATAGGGACAACATCAGCTGTGTATTCATTACCAGTTTTTTCGCTAACCATCACTTTAGGTTGCGTTTTTTGTTTGAGAACCTCTTCAAGGCTTCTATTCCAGTTAGTTTTTGCCATAGTAAGTACCTACTTTCTGTGTTTCAAGGTTTGAAAAAACTTTTTCCAAACGAGCGATAAGACACTGTTCGTTATCAATCCAACGAACCAACTCATTGTGTGACATTCGCTCAATGTCTGAGTCATATGCGATAGATAGAGTTATGAAAGAAACGACATCTTGTCCATACCAAAGCTCTCTCAATTCAGTTGGTACATTTTCAAAATGCCAGTCATTACTAATGCGTTGGTAAGCCGTGTTACCGTAATTTATTAAACGATATGCACGTAATTCACGCAAAGTTTGTTTCAAATTTGTAATCATTTTGATTACCTCATTTTTTTCTAATTGGCTAGCACTCCGCCAATAGGAGGATGTTACTAGAAATCGATTCTGATTTCTTTATGATTTAATTATATCGCGTAGTTGTTGAAAAATTCAGGAATTCGTTGTATAATTAAAACTGAAATTATCCGTTTTTTTTGAAAGAGGTATAATATGTTCAATAATTTAATTAAATACTATTTAAAAAGCGCACAGCTAAGGATTAACAATCGTATCGATGTTATAAACGAAGAACGAACCATCTTAAGAGCTTCAGGGGATATTAGATATAAGGAATTAAGAGCTATAAGAAACACTCATTTATATAGTAATAAACCCAGTCTTATTAAAGAAATTAGAGTTGGAGAACCAGAGATTTTAAAAAAAAAATTATCGGTTATAGTTGCTGAATCACTGATAGATAACTTAAAATTAAAACCGAATTTCAATTCATATTCTTCAAATAAAATTGATGAGAGCGATATGAAAAAGAGCAACCTAGAGTTTATTTCACTTCAGGAGTTGCTCTGGGGATTTGATTTTGATTACACAGAAGTGGACAAGTTTAATTTCATTCTGAACTTATTTTTAGATTTAGAGAGAGTTGATGAGTATTCTTCACTTGTCCGCGATGTACTGATAGATTATGTGCCATATGCAAGATATATTGCTTTGGAAAAAGCAGTGAATGAAGACTATGAATTTGGCTCAATGTTTGCTTCTGATTATAAAAATAACAATATAGATGTTTTTGCAGAATCAGTATTTGCTTTTTGCTCATCGAATGCTTCGCATGAAATGATGTCGAGATTTAGTAAATTCTTATTGACTCCATTTACGTATGAGTCTAAAGATGAAAATGGAAGATATCTTAAAAAAACAGTAGTAGTTAATTTTCAAAATTTTGAACAAGCATTTAGTCAAGTTTTAAGTCACATACTTGAACCACTAGATGGTATTGAAACATACCACTCTTTAGGAAAACGTGCATATGATATTATTATAGATGACTTTAAAATTGATTCAGATTTAACATATTATAGAATGAGTAGAAGTCCAGAATCTTATGGTTATCATTTAACTGCATCAGAAAAACCTGATATTGATGTTTTATCGGACTTGTTAGAAGCTAGCGAAATCTATATTGAAAAGTTAATGTCTGCTCAACTGGATTTTTATGGGAATATTGAACAGTTATATTTTGAAAGTGATATGTTTTCGATCAATGCTACTACATACTTTTCAGAAGAAAGATTTTATAAGATGGTAGATAAAAAAAATCAGGAAAAAATTGAAGAGGAGTACAATAAATGGAGAATGATTGAGTTGTACGAAGAAGAGATGCAAAATAAATTGATTGAAGAGTACATTGAAAAACAAAAAATAACTAAAGAATAAATAGTTGTTCATTTTCGAGATATCATTGGTTCTCGTTTTACGGACAAATAGTTGAAAAAAAATATTTTTTTATCAAAAAATGATATAATGGATATATTACGAATAAGGAAGTAGAGAAGAAAATATGCAGGGTGGCACACGCAAGGGAGCGGGAAGAAAACCAGTTTCTGATAAAAAACAGATGAAAAATATTTATCTAACTCAGAGTGAGATTGATGCAATTGATTCACTTGAGCTTGATGACTGTAAGAATTTTAGTCAAAAATGCTCCGAGCTTATTAAAATAGGTATAGAAGTTAAAATGGAAAACAAAACAAAACCAAATGATAAACTCAAATTTATTGATTTATTTGCTGGTATTGGTGGGATTAGAAAAGGGTTTGAAGATAGCAATACGGAATGTGTTTTTAGTTCCGAATGGGATAAATATGCTTCTAAAACTTATGAAGAGAATTATGGCGAAAAACCAAAAGGGGATATTACTCAAATTAATGAGAAA
The DNA here is from genome assembly GCF_001814695.1 of Streptococcus sp. HMSC066E07. Classification (NCBI taxonomy): domain Bacteria; kingdom Bacillati; phylum Bacillota; class Bacilli; order Lactobacillales; family Streptococcaceae; genus Streptococcus; species Streptococcus sp. HMSC066E07. The sequence continues at coordinate 63,415 of NZ_KV817430.1, read as the reverse complement.
GATATTCCAGACCATGATATACTTTTAGCAGGTTTTCCATGTCAGCCATTCAGCCATATTGGTAAGCGTGAAGGCTTTACTCATGAAACTCAGGGAACTTTGTTCTTTGATGTACTTCGTATCTTAAAAGAGAAAAAACCAAAAGCTTTCTTACTTGAGAATGTAAAAGGCCTTGTAACTCACGATAAAGGAAATACTTTAAAAGTGATTATGAGAGCGTTAGAAGAAGAATTAGGTTATTCAGTTTTTTATGAAATTCTCGATGCTCAACGATTTAGTTTACCGCAGAGAAGAGAAAGAATTATCATTGTTGGATTTAGACCTGACCTGGAAGTGCATGATTTTAAGTTTCCGAAGGGAACTGATAAAAAAGTTCCAGTAGGTTCTATACTAGAAGATAATCCAATCGGTTACAAGATTTCAAAACATTTACAAGACACCTACCTTTTCAAAAAAGATGATGGTAGACCTCAAATTATTGATAAAACAAGTGATATACAGGTAAATACACTTGTTGCTAGCTATCATAAAATCCAACGTTTGACTGGAACATTTGTAAGAGGTGGGGAAACTGGTTTGCGATTATATAGTGAGCTAGAATGTAAACGACTAATGGGATTTCCAGACGACTTCAAAGTTCCCGTCTCAAGAACTCAAATGTATAGGCAGTTTGGTAATTCAGTTGCAGTACCAGTGATTAAAGCAGTTGCAGATGAAATGAAAATATATCTTTAGAATAAAAAATAGCAGAATGTTGTACTGCTATTTTTTATTATTTGTAAATCCTTTGATTTGTATTTTTTGACCTCGTTTTTTACTAGGATATGTCCACTTAAACGGTGTGCCTAATTGTCCTTTAGATGAATATTTCTCAATATATTCATCAACATACAAATCCCTTGAAATAACCTCAAAATTTTTAGTATACAGTATTATATCAGCAACTTGAATAGGATTGTTAACTAATGGGCTGTTGACCCCAAATATAAAGAAGTTAACTAATTCTTTATTGTATTTGTGCATTTCATCAACTAATGTGTTATAGGCAACTTCATTATTTTCTTTCAATCCTTTAGCACTACCATATGCTTGAAATTCTTTGAGTGAATTAGCCAATGACGAAGAAGAATCGAGATTAAGGGCAAGAATAATATCGTCTACAGTTCCCTCATGGACTGTTACGGTATCCGCAGAAGTATTTTTTACACTAATATTTTTAGTTATTTCTTCTTGTTCAGTAGTAATTGTAAAAGATACATCTGTTTTAGGATAACCACGATTATTTAATTTAGGTATTAAATTAGTTGCCACAATGTCTAAAACGGTATCTTGTTCACTAATGCCAGAAACTTTTAAAATTTGACTAAACCAATGATAAGTAGAAGATTTAATTGTTTGGCTATGTTTTGCGTAATCGTTCCATAGAAGGATATTGTTTTTGTCAGTCAGTAAGTCAACAATACTATCCTCAGCATTGTTTCCCAAAATATTAGCACTAATCCCTTGAGATAGATTTTCGGAAGCATGATTTAGTACGTAGTCTTTTAATTCAGAAAAAGTTAGTACATCATCTAAGAAAGATACATAAGTTTCGCTATGTATCTTATTTGAATAGTCATTTTTATTTTTTAGCTCTTTTTCGGTAATAGAATCTGGTACAACGACAAAGATTTTTGTGACATTATTATCAACTAGCTTGATGTTTTGAGCAAAAAATTCATTCCCATAGATTCTATCAGTTCGAATCGAGCTAGTTGGTTTAACTAACCAAGTTTCATTATCAAAATCATTGAAAGTAATTGCATAATTCATTTTAAATTGTTTTTCACAATTTTCATATCCAACTGAATAATCTTTTTTTACAGATACATTCAATTTAGGAATCTCTTGGATTTTTTGAAGCAATTCAGACAAAGTTAAATTTGAAGCAGAACCAGATAAAGATTTTTTCTGATTATCTATATTAAAATCCATAAATACCTCCGAAATTTAATAAAAAGAAGCTCGATTAAGAGCTTCTTTGGAGACACTTTGGAGACAATCCAAATATATTTATCTCATTTTAATACTTCATACAGTTGTTAAAATGCTGTTAAATCAAGGATTCTTAGCCAAAGTTACTCTTATAGTTTATTCCCACTCAACCGTTGCTGGTGGTTTGCTGGTGATATCGTAGACAATGCGGTTGACGTGATCTACTTCATTGACGATACGAACAGAGATTTTTTGTAGTACTTCCCAAGGGACTTTAGCAAAATCTGCTGTCATTCCATCAATAGAAGTAATAGCACGAATAGCAATGGTATAATCATAAGTTCGACCATCACCCATAATACCTACTGAACGAACACCAGTATTTACAGTGAAGTATTGCCAGATATCACGATCGAGTCCAGCTTTCACGATTTCTTCACGGAGAATGGCGTCGGATTCACGTACAGTTGTGAGTTTTTCTTCTGTAATTTCACCCATAATGCGAATAGCAAGTCCTGGACCTGGGAATGGCTGACGCCAAACGATTTCATCCGGCATACCAAGTTCTGTACCAAGTGCACGAACTTCGTCTTTATAAAGTGTATTGAGTGGTTCAATCAGTTTGAACTGCATGTCTTCGGGAAGTCCACCGACGTTATGGTGCGATTTGATTGTTTGGGCAGTATCAGTACCAGACTCAATCACATCAGTATAAAGTGTTCCTTGTGCGAGGAATTTTACATCTTTCAGTTTGCTGGCTTCATCATCAAAGACATAGACAAATTCATTGCCGATGATTTTACGCTTTTGCTCTGGATCAGAAACACCAGCTAATTTATCAAGGAAACGTTTAGCAGCGTCTGCTTTGATGATATTAAGACCGAATTTCCCGCCAAGAGAATCCATGACTTGATCTGCTTCGCCCTTACGGAGCAATCCATGATCTACAAAGATACAGATAAGCTGGTCTCCGATAGCTTTTTGAAGGAGAACGCCAACAACTGATGAATCAACGCCGCCTGAGAGCCCAAGAAGAACACGTTTATCGCCAACTGTTTCTCGAATTCGCTTGATTTGCATTTCAATAAAGTTATCCATTGACCAGTTGCCTTTGGCGCCACAAATATTCAAAGCAAAATTGCGTAGAATGTCATACCCATAAACAGAATGACGTACTTCAGGGTGAAATTGAATGCCATAAATCTGCTTTTCAGGTTGCTCAATAGCTGCAAATGGACAATCAGCAGAAGTTCCAGTTCGTACGAATCCTTGAGGAATTTCGGTAACAGCATCTCCGTGACTCATAAGAACGATTTGTTTTTCAGGAGTGCTTGCAAAAAGCTGTGAATCAGTATGAATAAGCTCTGATTGCCCATACTCACGGTTTCCGGCATTTCCAGCAGGTACAACTTTCCCACCTAATTTGTGAGTCAAAAGCTGCATTCCATAACAAATTCCTAGAATTGGAATACCCAATTCTAAAATTTCAGGGTCAAGATCAAATGAGCCTTCTTCATAGACAGAATTTGGTCCACCAGACAGGATAATTCCGACCGGATTTATCTCACGAACTTCAGCGGCTGTGATTTTATTGCTTTTTAGCTCAGAAAAAACACCAATCTCCCGAATACGGCGTGAGATGAGCTGATTATATTGGCTGCCATAATCCAATACAATGATTCTTTCAATATCTTGCAATTCAGTTGTAGTTGCCATTTCTTTCCTTTCTCAAATGAAACTTCTTTGTTTATTCTAACACAAAATAGAGACTTTTTCCAATAACATTAAGTAGCGATTGACTTTTATTTCAATTGATAATACAATGAAGAGAGGAAACCATTCTTGAAAGGGGTTACTATGCTTCCAGCCTATATTAAAATTCACGATCAAATAAAAAAAGAAATTGACGAGGAAATTTGGAAAATCGGGCAACGTCTGCCAAGCGAGCGCGATTTAGCTGAACAATTTGAAGTTAGTCGCATGACACTTCGTCAGGCAATCACTCTTTTAGTAGAAGAAGGAGTGCTGGAACGTCGTATGGGAAGTGGTACATTTGTAGCCAGTACGCGAGTTCAAGAAAAGATGCGCGGCACAACCAGCTTTACAGAAATCATCAAATCCCAAGGCAAGACACCTTCAAGCCAACTGATTTCTTACCGTCGAACACTGCCAAGTAAAGAAGAGGTCGAAAAATTAGGAATTGAAAAGACGGAAAATGTTGTCCGAATGGAGCGGGTACGGTATGCAGATAATATTCCCGTAGTTTATGAAGTCGCTTCCATTCCAGAGAAATTCATCAAAAACTTTAATAAAGAAGAAATTACGAAGCATTTTTTCCAAACCTTGCAAGAGCACGACTATAAAATCGGAAAATCTCAACAGACCATTTATGCTCGTCTTGCCAAAGAAAAGATTGCACATTATCTAGAAATCCCTAGAGGACATGCCATTCTTGGTTTGACACAGATTTCTTATTTTGACAACGGTACCGCTTTTGAATATGTTAAAAGTCAATATGTGGGAGAACGGTTTGAATTTTATTTGGAAAACAATTGATTTGTTTTACATAATTTTATATACGTAAATACCCTTGCTGATTTAAGAGTGTTTTTTAGTGAGTAAAACTCTTCGCTAGTAGAGTTTATCTGTATTTTTTGATATAATATTTTTTATGGAAATTGAAAAAACCAATCGAATGAATGCTCTTTTTGAGTTTTATGCAGCACTTTTAACAGATAAGCAAATGAATTATATTGAGCTTTATTATGCAGATGATTATAGTCTAGCTGAGATTGCTGAAGAATTTCAAGTTAGTCGTCAGGCTGTTTATGACAATATCAAACGAACAGAAAAGATTCTCGAAGACTACGAAATGAAACTGCACATGTATTCAGATTATATCGTCAGAAGTCAGATTTTTGATCAAATAATGGAAAAGTATGCAGATGACACCTATTTACAAGAGCAAATTTCGATTTTATCCAGTATTGACAATCGAGAATAGTGAATTGTCGACTCAAAAATACCAAAAATCAATAACCAATACATAGAAATTAACTAGGAGAAATAAAATTTATGGCATTTGAAAGTTTAACTGAACGTTTACAGAACGTTTTTAAAAATCTGCGTCGCAAGGGCAAAATTTCAGAGAGTGATGTTCAAGAAGCGACCAAAGAGATTCGTTTGGCACTCTTGGAAGCCGATGTAGCTTTGCCAGTTGTTAAAGACTTTATCAAGAAAGTTCGTGAGCGCGCTGTCGGACACGAAGTCATTGATACACTAAATCCTGCTCAACAAATCATCAAGATTGTTGATGAAGAATTGACCGCTGTATTAGGCTCTGATACGGCAGAAATTATCAAATCTCCAAAAATCCCGACTATTATCATGATGGTCGGTCTTCAAGGTGCTGGTAAGACTACGTTTGCCGGAAAGTTGGCTAATAAACTCAAGAAGGAAGAAGGCGCTCGTCCTTTAATGATAGCTGCTGATATTTATCGTCCGGCGGCCATTGACCAGCTTACAACTCTCGGTCAGCAAATCGATGTACCAGTCTTTTCACTAGGCACAGAAGTACCAGCAGTAGAGATTGTTCGTCAAGGTCTGGAGCAAGCCAAGGCTAATCACAATGACTATGTGCTGATTGATACAGCTGGTCGCCTGCAAATCGATGAAAAGCTCATGAATGAGCTGCGCGATGTCAAAGCACTGGCTCAACCAAATGAAATCCTCTTGGTTGTAGATGCTATGATTGGTCAAGAAGCCGCCAATGTAGCTCGCGAATTCAACGCTCAGTTGGAAGTGACTGGGGTTATTCTGACTAAGATTGATGGCGATACACGTGGCGGTGCAGCTTTATCTGTCCGTCAAATTACTGGTAAACCAATCAAGTTCACTGGTACTGGTGAAAAGATTACCGATATTGAAACTTTCCACCCAGATCGGATGTCTAGCCGTATTTTGGGCATGGGAGATATGTTGACCTTGATTGAAAAAGCTTCTCAGGAGTATGATGAGCAAAAATCGCTTGAGATGGCTGAAAAAATGCGAGAAAACACCTTTGATTTCAACGATTTCATTGACCAGCTGGATCAAGTACAAAATATGGGACCAATGGAAGATTTGTTAAAGATGATTCCTGGCATGGCTAACAATCCTGCTATGAAGAATTTTAAGGTAGATGAAAACGAAATCGCCCGCAAACGTGCCATTGTTTCATCTATGACACCTATCGAACGGGAAAATCCCGACCTCCTTAATCCAAGTCGTCGCCGTCGGATTGCTGCAGGATCTGGTAATAGCTTTGTCGAAGTCAACAAATTTATCAAAGACTTTAACCAAGCGAAACAAGTCATGCAAGGTGTCATGTCTGGTGATATGAATAAAATGATGAAGCAAATGGGACTCAATCCTAACAATTTACCAAAAAATATGCCAAATATGAACGGTATGGATATGTCAGCCCTTCAAAATATGGACATGTCTGCTCTAGGAGGTGCTGGAAATCCTGACATGAGCCAGATGTTTGGTGGCGGACTTAAAGGAAAAATTGGTGAATTTGCAACCAAACAAGCCATGAAACGCATGGCAAATAAAATGAAAAAGGCCAAGAAAAAGCGGAAATAAACAAACGCAAAAAACAAGTCGCTTAATTTAAAGGAACGGCTTGTTTTTTTGTATAATTGCAATCATTGAATAGGAGATATTGTATAAAACTTTCTCTAACATCTTTCCGAAAAACTATAATTTTCTTGAAAAAAATACAGGAGTGTGCTATACTTCTATTATAGAAAATGATGGAGAATATCTTAATGAAACGTGAAATACTGTTAGAAAGAATTGAAAAACTAAAAGCTATCATGCCTTGGTACATTTTGGAATACTATCAGTCTAAATTGACTGTTCCATACAGTTTTACAACCTTATATGAATACCTCAAAGAATATAATCGTTTTTTTCATTGGATTTTAGACTCTGGAATTGCTGATGGGTCACAGATTGCAGAAATTCCTCTGTTAGTATTGGAAAATATGACTAAAAAAGACATGGAAGCGTTTATTCTTTACTTACGGGAGCGTCCATTGCTTAACGCTAATACCACGCAAAACGGAGTATCTCAAACCACTATTAATCGCACTCTTTCTGCTCTCTCTAGCCTTTATAAATATTTAACTGAAGAGGTGGAAAATGAGAATGGGGAACCTTATTTCTATCGTAATGTCATGAAAAAAGTGTCTACTAAGAAAAAGAGAGAGACTTTAGCTGCGCGCGCTGAAAACATCAAACAAAAACTCTTTTTGGGCGAAGAAACTGAACAATTTTTGAATTATATTGATGATGAATACCCTAAAAATTTATCAAATCGGGCTCTCTCCTCTTTTGACAAAAATAAAGAGCGAGATTTGGCAATCATAGCACTGCTTCTTGCATCTGGTGTTCGTCTATCCGAGGCAGTAAATCTTGATTTGAAAGACCTAAATCTCAAAATGATGGTCATTGAAGTTACTCGTAAGGGCGGGAAAAGAGATTCTGTCAATGTTGCAGCTTTTGCCAAAGCTTATTTGGAAAGGTACCTGGAGGTTCGCTCTAAACGTTATAAAGCTGAAAAATCAGACACTGCCCTATTTTTGACAGAATATAGAGGTGCTCCTAACCGGATTGATGCTTCTAGTGTAGAAAAGATGGTTGCTAAGTATTCTGAAGATTTCAAAGTTCGAGTGACACCTCACAAACTCCGCCATACGCTGGCTACTCGACTTTATGATGCTACTAAATCTCAAGTTTTGGTCAGTCATCAGCTAGGACATGCCAGTACTCAAGTTACAGACCTCTACACCCATATTGTTAATGACGAACAAAAAAATGCATTGGATAATTTATGATTTTTACATATTTAAACTTATGTAAAATATTCTCCTTGAAAATAAACCAAAAACAACTGACTCTAATTAATAATGTAAGAGAGTCAGTTGTTTTTTTATCCCACAATCGCTTCTGCAATTTCTTCTTGGCTAATTCCAGCGAAATAGCGAGCAATATCCAGGTTTTCAAGAGCTTTTAAAACGTCCTCGCGCTCATACTTGACGCCTTTCAAAGCTTTTTCTACTGCTACTACGTCCTCGATACCAAAGAAGTCGCCGTAAATTTTAATATTTTCAATCTTCGACTCAACAACATTGGCAAAGATTTCGACCTTACCACTAGTAAACTTGGTACCACGATGAACATTGTACTCTGGCGATTTGCCATAATTCCAATCCCAAGTAGCAAATTTAGTTTCCTTGATATGGTTGATTTCATCTAGTTCATCATCGGAGAAGACATATTCTGTCATTTCTGGATATTCTTTCTTCATATAGTCTAGCAGGAGATCACGAAATTGCTCGACGGTAATCTTTTCAGGCAATTCATCAACGATATTGGTTACACGAGCGCGAACAGATTTGACTCCTTTGGACTCAAACTTATCTTTGGAAACTTTTAAGGCATTCACCAAGACAGATAACTCTACGTCAAACAGCAAGCAACCGTGATGCATGATTCGACCATTGATATAAGCCTGAGCATTGCCACAGAATTTTTTTCCGTCAATTTCCAAATCGTTGCGCCCTGTAAATTCTGCTTTTACACCTAATTCTTCCAAAGTCTTGATGACCGGAATAGAGAAGCTCTTAAAATCAAAGGCTTTGTTCTCAGTTTCTTTGGAAATGATGGTGTAGTTGAGATTGTTATAGTCATGATAGACAGCTCCGCCTCCACTGATACGACGAACAACCTCAATGCCATGCTCTCGGACATAGTCACGATTGATTTCTTCAATGGTATTCTGATGACGTCCGACAATGATAGAGGGTTTATTAATCCAAAGCAAGAAAATCATATCTTCATCAAGGAGATGCTTGAAGGCATACTCCTCAAGAGCAATGTTGAAAGCTGTATCGTAACTATTATTGATAATGTATTTCATAGTGCCTCTTATCTTTTCTTAGGAGCATGAATTGCCATGCCGAGTACGTCTGCAAATGCTTCGTACATAACTTCTGAAAATGTCGGATGACCGTGAATGGTTTTGAGCATTTCTTCTACCGTGATTTCCATTTCAATGATAGTAGAAGCTTCATTGATTAACTCAGCTGCTGCAGGGCCGATAATGTGAACACCGAGAACTTCTCCGTATTTCTTATCAGCAATCACTTTGACAAATCCTTGAGCAGCATCAGATGCAATTGCTCGTCCGTTTGCTGCGAAGTTGAATTTGCCGATAGCTATATCGTATTTTTCGCGAGCTTGTTCTTCAGTCAGACCGACTGCCGCAACTTCTGGCAAAGTGTAAATAGCTGCTGGAGTTAGATTTAATTTAGCAACTACGTGATTGCCTTTGAGAGCATTCTCTGCAGCTACTTCCCCCATACGAAAAGCTGCATGCGCCAACATCTTGGTACCGTTAATGTCTCCGGGCGCGTAAATTCCTGAAACAGAAGTTTCCATATATTCATTGACCTTGATACGACCGCGGTCTAGTTCAAAGTCAACCTCGCCAATGCCTTCCAAATCAGGCACGCGTCCGATAGAAAGCAAAGCTTTATCAGCTATGATATCTTCCTTTCCTGCAACTTTGATGCAGAGCTTGCCATTTTCTTCGACAATTTCTTCCAGCTTGGTCTCTGTCAAAATGGTCATGCCCTTGCGCTCCAAGATCAAGCGAAGGTTCTTAGATACTTCCGTATCCATAGCTGGAACAATCCGATTCATCATCTCAATGACCGTTACTTTGGAGCCAAAGGTCATGAAAGCCTGTCCTAGCTCAATACCAACAACGCCACCACCAATGATTACTAAACTTTCTGGAACTTCCTTCATATCCAGGATATCATCGCTAGTCATAACAAGTGGTGATTCCATACCTGGAACGTTAATCTTGCTGACTTTTGATCCACCAGCTAAGATAATCTTCTTGGTCTCAAGAAGTTCAGCACCATTCACCAAGACATTCTTATCTTTGGTAATGGTACCAATTCCTTTGTGAACATCAACACCGTAGCTGCGAAGCAGACCTGCAACGCCTCCGACAAGTGTATTGACAACCTTGTTTTTGGTTTCCAGGACTTTATCCATATTGACGGTAAAGTTTGGATTTTCAATGATAATACCGCGGTTTGCCGCATGGCTTAGGCTTTCAATAATTTCTGCATTGTGAAGATAGGTCTTAGTCGGGATACAGCCACGGTTGAGGCAGGTTCCACCTAGTTCAGATTTTTCAACAAGAGCAATCTTGCCTCCTAATTGAGCTGCTTTAATCGCTGCTACATAGCCAGCTGGTCCGCCACCAATAACCACAATATCATAAGCGTCATCACTCTTATTATCGTCGTTAGAAGTTATGGCTGCAGTTGGTGTTGAACTAGCATCTGAAGCAGCCACAGCAGTCGGAATATTTTCTCCTTCTTCGCCCAGATAACCGATAACTTCCGTTACAGGAACAGTCTCACCGTCCCCTTTTAAGATAGCAATCAGATAGCCGTCTTCTTCTGCTTCTAATTCCATACTGACTTTATCTGTCATGATTTCCAGAAGGATTTCTCCTTCTTTTACAAATTCGCCAACTTTTTTATTCCATTGAACAATCTGTCCTTCTGTCATATCAACGCCGGCTTTTGGCATAATTACTTCTAAGGCCATATTTTTATTTTCCTCTCATTTAAACTTTCTCTTATACCAACATTGAAATCGGGTCTTCAATTAGTGTTTTCAGGTCTTTCATGAATTTAGCACCTGCCATGCCGTCCACGACTCGGTGGTCAATGGTTAATCCAAGACTCATGATTGGTCGAATCACAATTTCTCCGTTTACTACGACTGGTTTTTCAATGGTTGAGCTAACTCCCAAAATCGCAGAATTGGGCTGATTGATAATTGGTCCGAAAGATTGAACACCAAACATTCCTAGATTGCTAATCGTAAAAGTTGAGTTTTGCAATTCGCTTGGCGCTAATTTCCCGTCTAAAGTTCGACCAATCACATCCTTGAAGGCAACGACTAACTCAGACAGACTCATTTTTTCGGCATTGTAAACCACCGGTGTCATAAGCCCGTTGTCCATACCAACAGCCATAGCCAGATTGACATAATTGTGCATGATAATGGTTTGCCCATCTTCTGTCAGAGACGAATTGAGATAAGGGTGCTTCATCAAAGTTTTGACAACAGCCATAGAAAGTAAATCCGTGACCGTGATTTTCTTTCCTGTCGCTTCCATGATTGGCTCTAAAACCTTTTTGCGTAGTGCCAACAATTCTGTCATATCTACATCATAGTTGAGAGTAAAAGTTGGCGCTGTCAGATAAGAATCCACCATTCGTTTTGCAATGACCTTCCGCATTGGCGTCATTGGAAGGCGTTCAATTTCTCCATAAGGAGTGATGTTGTCAGGTATTTCTTCCGCTTTCTCAATCTGAGCAGGTGACTTGATGCTGTCTGAGTCAACATTTTCAGGAAGCAAAGTCAGAACGTCCTTCTTCATAATCTTGCCGCGAACACCTGTCCCTTGGATTTCCTGCCAAGCGATATTATTTTCTTCTGCAATACGTTTTGCAAGGGGCGTAATTTTCACAATATTGAATTCTCGATAACTTTCGATATCTTCTTTATGAACTCGTCCCTTTGCGCCAGTACCAGATACGTCATAGAGATTGATACCCAAGTCATCTGCTAATTTTCTAGCAGCAGGGGTCGCTCTTAACTTATCATCAGTCATAGCTTCTCCTATTTCTTTTTTTATTGATTGTTCTTTAATCTTGAGCTATTTTTGTTTTTGCATAATTTTAGTTATGTGAAATATTGTAATCAATATCAATTTCAGTTTTATTCTTTATTGTAAGTCTTACGAATAGCATCTTTGATACTTTCAACTGTCGGAATCATGGCGTTTTCAAGATTCTGGGCGTAAGGCATGGGGACATCTTCACCAGCACAGCGGCGAATTGGTGCATCCAAATAGTCAAATGCCTCTGATTCGGAAATGATAGCAGAAATTTCACCGATATAACCACTAGTTTTGTGGGCATCATTAACCAGAACGACTTTTCCTGTTTTCTTGACTGAGTTGATAATGATATCCTTGTCCAGAGGCACCAAAGTACGTGGATCCACCACTTCTACCGAAATGCCTTCTTCTGTCAATTCTTCAGCTGCTTGCATAACCCTGCGGAGCATTTTTCCATAGGTCACAACTGTCACATCCGTCCCCTCTTTTTTGATGTCACCAACACCGAGAGGGATTGTATAATCAGGATCAAGCGGAACTTCGCCTTTTTGGTTGAATTCTGACTTGTACTCAAGAATAATAACAGGATTGTTGTCGCGGATTGAGGATTTCAACAAGCCTTTCATATCTGCAGGAGTTCCAGGTGCAACAACCTTTAAACCCGGAATGTGTGTGAACCAAGATTCCAAAGATTGTGAGTGTTGAGCAGCTGATCCGACACCATTTCCAGCTGCGCAGCGAATTGTCATCGGAACTTGACCTTTGCCACCAAACATATAACGAGTCTTAGCGGCTTGGTTGACAATTGCATCCATGGCAATGACAGAAAAATCCATAAAAGTCATATCTACAATTGGGCGTAGCCCAGTCATGGCCGCTCCTGCTGCGGCTCCTGAAATAGCTGCTTCAGAAATTGGACAATCACGTACTCGTTCTGGACCGAATTCTTCTAACATTCCGACGGATGTTCCGAAATCTCCTCCGAAAATACCGACATCTTCTCCCATTAACAACACATTTTCATCAAGACGCATTTCCTCAGACATGGCAAGGATAATGGTGTCACGGAAGGACATTGTTTTTGTTTCCATTATTGTTCAATCTCCTCTCTTAGTCCGCGTAAATATCTTCAAAAGCTGATTCAAGCGGTGGAAATGGACTTTCCTCTGCAAATTTTACAGATGCTTCCACTGCTTCTTTAACCTCTGCTTGGATAGCTTCTAACTCTTCATCGCTTGCAATCTGATTTGCTAGCAAGTATTTACGAAGATTTTCAATTGGGTCTTTTTTCTTCCATTCTTCTACCTCTTCGCGCGTCCGATATTTACCTGGGTCAGAAGATGAATGTCCCAACCAACGATAGGTTACGCTCTCAATCAAGACAGGTCCTTTACCACTGCGAACATATTTAATAGCTTTTTGAAAGCCCTCATAGACCTCAATAACGTTGTTCCCGTCTGGGATAAACATGCCAGGAATACCATAAGCGGCACTCCGCTCGTGAATGTGCTCTATATTGGTCATTTTCTTAATATCCGCAGAAATACCATAGCCATTATTGATACAATAAAAAATCACTGGTAACTTCCAAATAGAAGCCATATTAACCGCTTCATGAAAAACACCTTCGTTCGTTGCTCCGTCACCAAAGAAACAGACAACAATCTTTCCCGTATGATGCATTTGCTGAGTAAGGGCGGCACCTACCGCAATCCCCATGCCTCCGCCAACGATACCATTTGCTCCTAAGTTTCCAGCATCCAAATCAGCAATGTGCATGGAGCCACCTTTTCCTTTGCAGGTGCCGTTGTATTTGCCCATGATTTCTGCCATCATGCCGTTCAGGTCAATTCCTTTGGCAATCGCCTGACCATGACCACGGTGGTTAGAAGTAATCAAATCATCAGGATTGAGGGCCAGCATAGCTCCAACGCTAGCTGCTTCTTCTCCGACAGAAAAGTGAGTCATGCCTGGCACTTTCCCCTTTTTTACGAGTTGAGCAATTTTTAAGTCCATCCGACGGATCTCTTCCATCTTACGAAACATCTCTAGTAAAAGATTTTTATCTAAAGTTGACATAGTCAAGCCTTTCTATGAGTGTAATTCTATAATTTCATTCTATACAAACTAAAAAATACTGTCAAAATTTATGCTTGAACAATTTCACAAAGAAAAATCAGCTAACCTTGCTGGCAAGCTGATTTGAATTGACTAAATAAAAATTTCACAAATGGGTATTTCTACTTTTTCCCAAAATCCTCTATCATTTGATCGATTTCCGAACGACTTGATGTTGTCAAAATATAATGAACATCTCCTTGTAAGTCTGCAAATGCCTTTGGCATGATTTTGACTGCTTTTAATTTATCGCCGTACTTTGTACGCAATTCTTCTTCTGAATACACATAATTTGATGTTGAACGGCGTGAAGTAACCAAGCCATATTGTGCTTCGACTTGAGGTTGTGGGAAGGGGTCCCCATTCACAATATCTGCATATCCACGATAAAGGTCAATGGAGTGAGCAAAGTTATACAAATCAATCGTAAAAGCACCTGCTGGACGATTATTGTATTCTATGGCAATATAATCATCTCCGTCACGGAATAATTCAATATGGAAGAAACGTTCTTTCATGCCAAACGCTTTAATAATAGCTTCCCCATATTGACGTAATTTTGGATCCATATCTTTTATAATATAATATGAGTTTTCATAATGATTCAAAACTAAGTCTAAAGGGGTATAAGCATAGTCAAAAGTCGTTGAAAATACAATATTTCCGTTTGAATCGAGTAATCCGTCAAACGTGCAAATTTGTCCAGAATCAACGAATTTTTCAAAGAAATAAACGGTTTGCTTATCCCACTCTTGTTTAAATTGTTCAACATCTTCAGTGGTTTCCAATTTATAAGTTCCGGCTGCGCCAACTCCATTATCTGGCTTCGCAATCAATGGAAGTCCAATTTTACTGACAGCCATGTCAACTGCCTGCAAGGTTTTTACAATTTGACCAGGAACGACAGGAACACCAGCTTTTTTAAAGAGCTTCTTCATTTCGGACTTAAATTTTGTCTTTTTCAAGTCTTTTGGTTTTGGTCCTACAACATTAAATTGTTCACGCAATTTTGCGTCTTGATCCAACCAATATTCATTGTGTGACTCAATGCGGTCAATTGGTCCGTGCTTGTAAAAAAGGAAAGCTACAGCACGTTTAACTTCATCGAGATTTTCTAGATTTTCCACACGAAAATATTCTGTTAAAGCATTTTTCAAAGGTTGATCTAATTGATCATAAGGCTCTTGCCCAATCCCTAAAACAGTAATTCCTTTGTTAGCAAGTTCAACGGTAAATTGTTGAAAATTTTGTGGATAATAAGGTGAAATAACGATATAATTCATAATATTGTTTCCTTTCTAATCATAGATTTAATTGACTTAGAAAATACGGCATTTGCTTGCGCCACCAAATCCAGTCATGCGAAACATCATATCCCCATTCAGCAAACCATGCAGGAATGTTCTTATGCTCGAAGGCTTCTTTTAAGGTGTAGAAAGAAGGTAGTCCATCCTGCTCCCATGCACCAAGTCCTGTACAGACAATGATATCAGCATTGCGATAGTGGTCAATAAACCAGCCATCGTTTTGATTCCAAATATAATCTGCTGGTGAATTTTGATAAATTGCTTCATCATCCAAACAATCACCAACAAAGAAGCGAGCATCGTAAACCCCGCTCAGTGCAATGACTTTATTGAAGACATCGGGGTGCTGGAGAAAGAAATTAACAGCGTGATAGGCTCCCATAGAGCAACCTGTTGTCATCATCGGATCAAACCAACCTGTTTTATGCTTGATAAAAGGAATAGCTTCCTCAATGACATAGTGCTCATAAGCTCGGTGCATTTCTGCGCGGTCGTGAGGAGCTTTCCAATCAGCCAACCAGCTTTCACTATCTACACTACTCAAAGTAAAAAATTGAATTTTTCCTGTTTCGATAAACCATGAACAAGCCTCAATCATACCAAAATCTGCATATTCATTGTGACTGCCACCAGACGAAGCAAAAACGACTACAGGCATTCCAGCGTGCCCATAACGATTCACATACATTTCACGGTTTAAATGACCGCTCCAATGACTTAAAAACTCAACATGCATATAAATTCTCTCCTCATATTCTTAATTAATTTATTTACCATTTTTCGCTAAAGAAGCGAAGGCAATCAGGTAAATGCTCAGCCCAAGCCATTTCATTGTGTTCTGCCCCAGCTTGGATATGAAACAACAGATTTTCCAAATCCAAACCGCCCGCTATTAACTGACGGAAGTAGGTTACTGACGAATCAATATAAGCTTGCTTGATATTACCAGCCATCAAGGTTTTATCCGTATCATCGGCTTCTTCCGTTCCGACATAAATATAAATCCGCTGATCTGCTAATA
This sequence comes from Streptococcus sp. HMSC066E07, assembly GCF_001814695.1. NCBI lineage: Bacteria > Bacillati > Bacillota > Bacilli > Lactobacillales > Streptococcaceae > Streptococcus > Streptococcus sp. HMSC066E07. The sequence goes on along the minus strand of NZ_KV817430.1, from coordinate 47,232 downwards.
AGTTATGGCGTTCTATATAACGATTGAACGCTTCCTGATGCAGCCAGTTTGCAGATGAGAAAACACCCAAGCAGCCAATTTGCTCTTGGTATTCAATTCCCATAAACTGCGTAATGTTTCCGCCTAAAGAAGAACCAACCATAGCCGTGTGCGCTCGGTCTGATTTGGTACGATAATGCTCGTCAACAAAGGGTTTAACAACTTCCATGACAAACTCCGCATACTCTGTCCCCTTGCCGCCAAATTGCATACCTGGAATAGTTGATTCTTGATATTTCCATGCAGAATACTCATTCATTCGATTAAAACCGTCATTGTCAATCGCCACCACAATCATTTTTTCAATGTCGGGATTTCTCTTAATCGTTGGAATGATTTTCCAAGAATGACCACTAAAAGACTCTTTGCTATAAAGGACATTTTGACCGTCATGAAAATAAACTACAGGATAGGATTTCTGAGTATCTTGCTCATAATTTCTAGGGAGTAGCACTCGAACACGGCGCTTTTGTTTGCTATAAGGCACTTCTAATGCATGTTCTCTTACTTCAAGGTAAAAATAGGATTGATTCATTATCAGAAAACTTTCTATTTTCAAAATTTTTATCTATTATATCATAAAATATGCAAAAAAGTTAGGGAATTCCTAACTTTTTTAATACTTTTATAACAAATTATCATTATTTCTATCCTTTCCAAAAGAAAACTAGAGATTTTGATAATTTTCGATAGCTTGTAGCGCTCGTTTTGCTATTTTTTCATATCGTTCTTTTTTGTCTCTAATGCGTGGACCGTCCAACTCCTTGATAATTCCAAAATTGACATTCATTGGCTGGAAATGCTTGCTATCAGCATGCGTGATATAATGAGGTAAGCTTCCAATAGCAGTTGTTTCTGGAAAGACCAGGGCTTCTTCTCCATTGAAAAGTCTAGCTGCATTGATACCGGCTACCAGCCCGGACGCGGCAGATTCTACATACCCTTCTACACCGGTCATTTGACCTGCAAAAAAGATATTCTCTTGTTTTTTAGACTGGAACGTCTGCGTCAGGAGATTTGGTGAATCCATGTAAGAATTGCGGTGCATAACTCCATAGCGGACAAATTCTGCATTTTCCAATCCCGGAATCATTCGAAAAACGCGCTTCTGTTCACCCCATTTTAGGTGTGTTTGGAAACCAACAATATTATAAAGGCTTCCAGCTGCATTGTCTTGACGAAGCTGAACGACTGCATAGGGTGTCTTAAATTCACCATCACGAGGTCCTTTATAGTCATCTGGGTATTCCAAACCAACTGGCTTCATAGGACCGTAGAGCATGGTTTTTATTCCTCTTTTTGCCATCACCTCAATCGGCATACAGCCTTCAAAGTATTTTTCTTTTTCAAAGCTATTTAACGGTGCTTCCTCGGCATTTACCAAAGCGTCATGAAAAGCCATAAACTCACTCTTAGTCATAGGAGCATTGAGATAAGCAGCTTCTCCCTTGTCATAGCGAGATTTGAGGTAAACTTTCTCCATGTCAATTGTATTGACATCTACAATCGGTGCTGCTGCATCATAAAAGTAAAATCCAGCTCCACCATTTAGCGCGTGAATCTTTTCAGCGAGTGTATCACTTGTCAAAGGTCCCGTCGCAATAACAGTAATCGTATCATCAGGAATTTTGGTGATTTCCTCACGAATAACTTCGATTAAAGGGTGGTTTGTCACCTCATCAGTCACCATTTGTGAAAAACCGTCACGGTCAACTGCTAATGCTCCTCCAGCAGGAACACGCATAGCTTCTGCTGCTCGCATAATGATGGAATCCAAACGGCGCATTTCTTCTTTTAACAAACCAACTGCATTCGTTAGCGAATCCCCCCGTAGAGAATTCGAGCAGACTAGCTCTGCAAAATCACTAGTCTTATGTTGCGGAGTAGATTTCACTCCTCGCATTTCATACAGCTTAACAGGAATACCGCGTTTAGCAATTTGATAAGCTGCCTCGCTACCTGCAAGACCAGCTCCAATAACATTAATATAAGATTGAGACAATAGACCAATACCTCTTCGGGAGTAAACTCCCACAAATCTTTCTAATTATTCTTTACCATTATAACAGAAAAAGCCCCTACTGACGAGCGAGACTTTCTGCAATGATTATGCTAGTCACTAGATAAAAACAGTTTTATCAACTGATAGTTCTTAATCAAAGAACACTTCTTCTATCTATTGATTTAAAAAATTTTCTAAATAGGCAATTTTAGCAAAATCTTTATCATTATTTTGTTCATTTCGATAAGAATCTTGCGAAGAAGCCTGATAAATCTTGAGATACTGCTCTGCATTTGGCAAAAAATAAATTGCTCCTACCGTTTGATGTTTCTCTAATTCATCTAAAGGAATCCCAGCAAAGTCTTCCAAAGTATTCATCCCACCGAATTCGACTGATAAATCATCCTTTTGAAATTCATGCTCGTGCAGATCTACTAAGTGATAACCCAATCGGTTCATAATCATTTCAATCTTTTCAAAATCATAAATTCGCTCCTCATCAGGAGCCCCCCAACCTCTTGGGTCTCCCGGCACATGAATATCAATATCTCGCGCTTGCCAATCTCGACCAGTTACCTGTTCAAGTCCTAATGAGCCCATAAGAAGAGGAGTGATTTCGATTTTGTTCAACTCTCTTGTAATTTTTAAAAATTCATCAAATTTCTCTTTCATACAGTTCCCTTTGCTATATGTAAAGAAAGTTTACATAAAATAAATTATGCAAACACCTTTAATTTATTTTACTTTTTCTTCTTCATAGTCGCCATTACTGCAGACAACTTGTTTGCCACCACCGCGAACCTTCTTTTCTACAAGATACTGACCACATTTCGGACAAGAGCGACCGACTGGTTTATCCCAAGAAGTAAAGTCACAATCTGGGTAGCGATTACAGCCATAGAAAAGGCGATTGCGTTTGGTTTTGCGTTCAATGATTTGCCCTTTGTGACACTTAGGACACTCTACACCGATTTCTTTGACAATCGCTTGAGTATGACGACAGTCAGGAAAATTGCTACATGCATAGAATTTACCATAGCGGCCCAATTTGATAACCATAGGACTTCCACAGACTTCACAGTCAAATCCAGCAGGTTCATCTTTGATTTGAATTTTTTCCATTTCAGTTTCTGCTTTTGCAACTTCTTTTTCAAACGGCTTATAAAATTCATCAATGACCTTTTGCCATTGCTCTTTTCCTACTTCGACATCATCTAGCTTAGCTTCCATATCAGCGGTAAATTTCACATTGACAATATCTGGGAAAAATTCAACAATCAGAGAGTTCACGATTTCTCCCAGTTCAGTTGGCTCAAAGCGCTTAGAAACTAATTTGACATAGTAGCGTTTTTGAATAGTTTCGATTGTTGGTGCATAAGTTGATGGACGTCCGACACCATTTTCTTCCAATGTCTTAATCAAGGTCGCTTCAGAATAACGAGCAGGTGGTTGTGTGAAATGCTGTTCAGGATTGGTGTTGACCCGTTTCACTGTATCACCCTTTTCCATATCAGGCAACATTTTATTTTTATCAGAATCGTTGTAAATAGCTAGATAACCGTCAAATTTAACTTGACTACCATTTGCAGCAAATTGAACACCGTTTTGCTCCAATTTCACACTCATAGTGTCAAATACTGCTGCAGTCATTTGACTAGCTACAAAACGATTCCAAATCAGCGTGTATAGCTTTAATTGATCTTTATCTAGATATTTCGCGATATTTTCAGGTGTGTTGAACACACTTGACGGACGAATCGCTTCATGGGCGTCTTGTGCGCCAGAAGCATTTCGGACTCTACTGCCGTGTTTAGAATATTTCTCACCAAAACGATCTGTAATGAAGGTTGCAGCTTCGTTTTGAGCTACCGGACTAATACGAGTGGAGTCTGTACGCATATAGGTAATCAAACCTTGCACACCAGATCCGATATTAATTCCTTCATAAAGTTGCTGAGCGACCATCATCGTCTTACGAGTTCGGAAATTAATTTTATTGGCAGCGTCCTGCTGCATAGATGATGTGGTATAAGGTAGCGGAGCATTGCGCTTGCGTTCCTTTTTCTCAACGCTTTCGACAGTAAATTCATCACCTTCGATATGAGAAAGAACGTTTTTTACATCATCGTTGGTAGCAAGCTTCATTTTCTTGCCATTCATGCCGTAAAAGCTTGCTTGAAATTGACGAGGTCCTTTTTTGAAAGTTCCGTCAATCGTCCAATACTCTTCTGGTTTAAAAGCATTGATTTCATTTTCACGGTCAATGATAAGCTTCAAGGCAACAGATTGCACACGTCCAGCTGACAATCCCTTTTTGACTTTTTTCCAGAGAATTGGAGAGATAGAGTACCCCACAATACGGTCAAGGACACGACGCGCTTGTTGAGCATCTACCAAATCCATGTCAATCTGGCGCGGTTCTTTAAAAGCATTTTTAACTGCATCTTTCGTGATTTCGTTGAAAACAACACGGTTTTTATCTGTCTCGTCCAAATTTAGAATATGTGCCAAATGCCAAGAAATGGCTTCTCCTTCACGGTCCGGGTCACTTGCAAGATAGACTTGTTTCGCTTTTTTAGCTTCTTTTTTCAAATCATTGATAAGAGGCCCTTTTCCGCGAATATTGATATATTCTGGCTCATAGTTGTTTTCAAAATCGATGGACATGGTAGACTTTTTCAAATCGCGAATATGTCCAACGCTGGCTAAAACCTTGTAGTTCCGCCCTAAATATTTTTCGATTGTTTTTGCTTTAGCTGGCGACTCTACAATCACCAGATTTTTTTTCATTGCTGTTTTTTTCTTTGTTTTTGTTACCAATGTAAACACCTTCTAAAAGTAATAAACCTCATAGAGTTTAAACTATTTTTTTTAAGATGTCAACTAGTAACATTCTCTTATAGGAGAACTTGTTTTAAAATTGGAATTCAGAAAGTACGTCAGCGCCTGTTGTGACGCACTTTGCACCCTCTTGAATCAAATGATGACAGCCATCACTTCTGCCGTCTAAAATTGACCCTGGAATAGCAAACACATCTCGTCCTTCTTCCATTGCGCGCTCACAAGTAATTAGACTTCCTGAGCGCATTTTGGCTTCAGCTACAATAACGCCTCTACACAAACCTGCAATAATGCGATTCCGCTCTGGAAAATGAAATTTCAATGGCTCTGATTCGGGACCATATTCACTAAGCACAAGGTGATGTTCTCCCAAATAAGATTGAAGTTTTTTATTTGCTCTTGGATAAAAAACATCTAAACCGGTTCCAATAACGGCAATCGTTCGACCGCCATTTTGCAACGCTGCCATGTGAGCTGATGTATCAATTCCGCGCGCTAAGCCGCTTACGATAACTAGCTCATTGTTTAGCTCTTTAACAATTTTTTGAACAGATTGACTGCCTGTTCGGCTACTATTGCGGCTTCCCACAACAGCTACTTTCGGTAATTTTAACAAATCCAAGTTTCCTTTATAGAAAAGTAGAACGGGTGGATTGTAAATTTCGCTCAAATCCCAAGGATACACATCATCCAAGATAGAAAAAGACGGAAATTTTTCAAATTCTTGACATAATAAATCATCATCTAGCTGCAGATATTTTTCAATGAAAAGAGCAGGATTGCGGCATTCCGAAACAACTGCCATATCTTTTACCGATAATTCTTTGTCTTGTATTTCAGCATACGAAAGAACATTGATGACCTGTTGGTTGGTCAAGCCGGCTTTTTTTAATTTATAAATATCAAAATTATCCATTTTATCATTCCTTTTACTTTCATTAATATCTTTCAAAGATACTATTCGTAAAAGAAATGAAAAAACGAGAAATTCTCGTTTTTTACATTTTATCTAATTCTTTAATAATCCGAGCTGGGTTTCCTGCTAAAACAACATTATCACCATAAGATTTGGTAACAACCGAGCCTGCTCCAACGACGACATTGTCTCCCAATGTTACTCCAGGCAAAATCGTTACGCCGCCACCTGCCCAGAAATTATCGCCAATGGTAATTAGTGCACCGTATTCTATACCTGATATGCGTTCTTGTGCATCTAAAGGGTGGAGAGGGGTCAGAAGTTGACAATTTGGCCCAAACAATGCATTTTTTCCAATAGTAATCGGACAAACATCAAGCATGGTCATGTTCCAATTAGAATAAAAATTTTCTCCTAAGTGAATGTTGATACCATAATCGCAGACAAAGTTTGGTTTCATCGAAATGTTCTCACCAGTTGAACCGAACCATTCTTTTACGAGTTTACTTCTTTTTTTACCGTCCTGTTCTGCATTAAATACGTATTGAAATTGACGAGAACGTGTTACCAATTTTCGTAATTCGGAATCTTGCGGATTGTATAATTCTCCCGCAATCATTTTTTCATATTCAGTTTTCATTGACTTTCCTTTTCATTCTTGATAAGTGAATGGTTAGATACATTTGTTCGTCATCAGACGTCTGATAATTGCGCGTTTGCTTAAGATATTGGGTAATCTTTGTTGTCGTTTCATAAGCCGACGGATACTTGATTTTCAGTAAATCAAACATGTCATTGTCGTCTAACTCCTGATGTCCGGTGTCCGTTAAAACACGTTCGCAAAAAATTTCAGATGCGTAATAAAGCGCTGAACATAAATATCCTCGTCATCTAATGAGATCTCTAAGCTGTATTTGACGATTGTCATGATTTCTTCCATTAGCTGTGTCAAATCTTGAGCGGCTACATTGCCATTATCTAATTCAGCATTGACAATGGTCAAAGCCATAAAGCCTGCTTCATCCAAAGGTAAATCTTGTCCTAAATAGTCACCCAACAATTGATTGGCATACTTGCCAACTTCAAATTCGTCAGGGAAAAATCGCTTAATATCCCACATGAGGAAATTTTTCATAAAGAAATGATCTTGGACACGTAAAACCACACCATACAGGTGATCAGCCATCGCTAAAAAGGCACCATCTTGCAATTTTTTATTTATTTTTGCATGTGCGTAAGTGATAATTTTATCAGCCATTTCTATGATGTCAGCAGGTAATTCTAATAATAATTCACGCTTGTTTTCTGACAAGACATACTTTTTCTCAATCAGATTATCCCGAACATCCTCTCCTGCTTTACATCCAAAAGCCAGTCCGCATCCCATCAACACTACTTCTTGGTGATTTTCTTCAGAAATGACCACATTATTATTTAAAACTTTAGAAATAATCATCCCTTGTCCTCGACTTCTTCAAGCATGGATTTAATTGGTTCAAAAGTTTTGCGATGAATAGGAGTGATTCCTTTTCGTTTCAATCCATCTAAATGATGCTGGGTTCCATAACCAACATTGTGTGCAAAGTCATAGCCTGGATAAGTTAGCTCATAATCAGTCATCATGCGATCTCTCGTCACCTTGGCTACGATCGAAGCGGCCGAAATAGACAGTGAATTAGCATCTCCTTTGATGATAGACGTTTGCGAAACTTGAACATCTAACTGCATGGCATCAATCAAGAGATGTTGCGGAGAGATTTCAAGATTTCCCACAGCTTCTAACATGGCTAATTTCGTCGCTTCATAGATATTCACCTTATCAATCACTTGATTATCCTTGACACCAATACCAACTGCAACGGCTTGTTTTAGCACTTCTTGATAGATTTCTTCGTGCTTTTTCTTGGGAATTTTCTTGCTATCGTTGAGACCTTTGATTTTACAGTTTTTAGGTAAAATAACTGCTGCTGCCACAACAGGACCTGCTAAGGGACCACGCCCAACCTCATCAATCCCAGCGATGTATTGGCAACCAGTAGCATAAAGCTCCTTTTCATATCGTAGCATTTGCTCCAAACGACGGTCTTCGTCCAATTCAGCTTGGATTTGTTTTTTACGCTTCATAATGAGCTTGTGGACACCAGCCCGACTATCATCTCGAAATTGCTCAAAAACTGGACTCTCTATGTCTGTTATTTCAGATAAGATTTCTTGAATCTCTTTAATTGTCGCCATGTATCTCACCTAAAGTATCCAAAGTATAACGTCCTAACTTGCCATCGCGAATATCTTTTATGAAAAGACGATAAAAGCGGTCATAGTCATCTCGAAATCCTAATTTTTGTGTCATATCCATAATGATTTCAGGTGCTTCTTCTTCCAAGTTCATTTGCTTGAACCGTTCTTGAAGCTCCTTTGGATAATGTTCTTTGAAATAATTGATTCCAAAAATAGTAACCTCATCCATTGGAAGCAAATCGTCTTTAATCGCTCCTGTTAAAGCGAGTTTCAAAGCAACTTTCTCATCTTCAAACTTAGGCCAGAGAATCCCTGGAGTATCTAAAATTTCCAAGTCCTTATTCGACTTGAGCCACTGCTGCCCTTTGGTAACACCTGGTTTATTTCCAGTCACAGCAATTTTTTTTCCGGCTAAACGATTCATCAGTGTGGATTTTCCGGCATTAGGAATCCCGATAATCATGGTTCGCAATGTTTCAATTTGGATTCCGCGCTCTTTTTGCCGAGCGATTTTCTCTTTCATCAAAGACTGAGCTGCTTCCGTGACTTTTTTTACAGTTGATTGCTCCTTAGAATTGATTGGCAAAGCCTTGACGCCTTGCTTTTCAAAATAATTTCTCCACTCCTTCGTCAAAGTCGGGTCAGCCAAATCTGCTTTATTCAAAATGAGGAGCTTAGGCTTCTCTCCCACGATTTTAGTCAGCATGGGATTTTGACTGGACAATGGTAAACGCGCGTCTACTAAAATTGTCACAAAATCCACAAATTTGATATTTTCTTGTACTTGTCTCCGAGCCTTGGACATGTGTCCCGGAAACCATTGAATAGTAGCCATGAAAACCTCTTTCTTACACTAGTTTAACATCTTCATTATACCAGAATTTTAGCTAATCCGCATTGATAAATCATGCAACAAAAAATCACCTTTCAAAAACAAAAGGCAATTTTTGAATCTTAATGATACAAAACAGGCTTTCTATCCTGCTTATCGGTAAACGGAAGTCTTGGTTCGCGAATCCGTTTCACATAATCAACAATTTCCTTTCCTTCATGGTCAAATTCCACAACAGCAAAAAATTGATCGTGGTAAAAGAAAAATTTATAATGATTTTCAAATGCTTCCTTGAGCCATTTTTCTTTTGCAATAATGGAACGCATGGGGTAATCATCTACAGCAGCGACCCATACAGGCTTGCGATGCGCGTGAGTTAAGAGCAAGTCTGCCATATGAATCATGGTTTCATTTCCTTGTTTCAGCAAAATGATACTATGACCATTGCTATGACCACCAGTATGAACCATTTGAATTTCTGGTATGACATTCAAGTATTCCGTAAATGTCTCCACTTGATGTTGAATAGGTTCCCAATTTTCTCTGAGATAAGTCCCTTTAGTCCGATTATTTGGGTTCATCATCTCGTACCATTCAATATCATTTACAAAAATCTTAGCATTGGGAAAAGTTGAAACCAACTGATGATTTTCATTTAATTTTGTCAATCCACCAGAGTGATCGTGATGCATGTGAGTCATTAACACATAAGAAATATCTTCAGGAGTCAAACCTAAAAGTTCCAAGCTCTCTTCAATTCTGCTTTCAGATAAAATCCCTAAATTTCGTCTTTGTTTATCAGATAGTTTCGCAGTGTTAAAACTTGCATCAATTAAATAATTTTTATTTTTGTATTGAATCAATATTGGATCGGTTAATTCAACCATCATATTTTCTTCAGTTGTTGGATAATAGCGTGACCAAACAACTTTTGGTACAGGACCAAATAAAGTGCCTGCATCTGTCATTTTGTCAACTCCACGTAACCAAGTTAATTTCATATCTCCAAATTGATACTCTTGTAGAGCGAGTTCTGTCATTTCTTACTCCTTTAGCCACCTTTCGGCAATTTCTCTTCTGATAGAATTTCCAGATCTTCCATAGTTTTCAATAGTTTCTGCATCCTTTAAATAACGTTTGATATTAACCTTGTCGAATTTTTGTAAAGGACCAATTAGTCGAAGGATTTCATCGGATATCTCAATGGCAACTTTCGTCGTGTACAGTTTTATGCGAGAAACAAATTTTGCATCTTCTTCAATTTGACTAGGATAAGATGCAAAATAAGCTTCTGCAGAGCATAATTTATTATATAAATCAGCAAATTTATTTTGATGAATTTCCACATCAATCAAACGCTTTCCAAATCCTCTCCTCACTTTTGCAAATTCAATACCTTTATTGAAAGCCCCCTCAGCAACACCTAACGCAATAGCACTTAAGCCAAGTTGCATATTTTTAATGATGTTAGCAAATTGGACATCCCCAGCTAATTCGTCTCCCAATAAGGCGTTTTCCGGGAGCAAGACATTTTTTAGCGTGACTGAACTCAAAGGAAGACCTATCAAGCCCGGTTTTTCAATCTGTTCACCAATTAGCACATCCGAATCTTTTGGATCAACAATAAAGAGTCCGTACTTCTCCACCTTACCTTGTTCTTTTACTTTTGCCAAAACCAGTAGTATATCTGCAACGCTGCTATTGGAAATCATCGCCTTTTTCCCTGAGAGACACCATCCCTGCTCAGTCTTTGTTGCATACGTTTCAAGATCTTCTAGCCCCTTTAGATGTTTATACTCGCAAAATCCTAATCCTCCTATGTACTGACCTTTTAGTAACTTTTCAAGATATAATTCCTTTTGCTCTGCTGTCCCAAAATTCAAAATAGAATAAATTCCATAGCAACCTTGTGTTAATAAAATAGCTGAAAGAGCAGCAAATTCATTAGCAATTTTTCGGATAAATGTGATGAAATCAGAACTTAAGGTGTGATTCTCTTCAGATAAAATGGGCAAAAATATATCCATTTCGTTCGTCAATTCATCCCACATTTCCTTTGGAAAATAAGTTGATTCATCATGTGATTTTACATAGTTTTTGATTGCTGTATTCGTATATGAATCAATCATAGCTGCTGTAGTGCTAATTTTTGACATCAATTTGCTCCTTTATTAGGTATCAAGGCTCGAAATAGGCTGATAGTAACCTTTCAAAAGTTCTTCATAAACGTATGCTTCAACTTCATTATAATTTGCTTTATATGGTCTGCAGAACCAGATATTAAATGGAACCGGATCTTTAAAACGAACAGCTTTAAACTTATTTTTATCCACAAAATATTCTACTGGACGAGGTAAAATAGCAATCATATCATTCTTATACGTAGACTCTGTTAAAAAATCCCATGCTGATGATAAATATGTAAAATTTGTCTCTATCTTCTTATTTTTTAATTTTTCAGCTACTAATTCATAAGTGGTAAATGATTTATTAAATGTTGCTAAATCATAAGCGGCGATGTCTTTCCATTCAAGAAGTTCTTTATCTGCTAAAGGATGATTTTTATCCATATAAGCTGCATATTCATCGGCTTGTATAATATATTGCTCGTACTTTTTAGCATCTAAATTAGTCGGCTCAATCAATAAAACAAAATTTAAATCACCTTCAAGAAATTTTTGACGTAAATCCTTGCTTCCTCCCTCCACAACTTGAATATTAATGTGCGGATTATCCTTTAAAAATTTAGGAAGAGCACTGGCAAAATAAACACGCAAAATCAGAGAAGGAATGCCTAAATTAATGGTTCCTTTTTGTTTTTGCGCTTCCATATGAATCATGGATTGCATTTCTTCATGGCGATTGACAATTTCCGTAGCAAAACGATAAATTTTCCCACCAGCTTCTGTCAGACTTTCTAATCTTCCATTTCTACGATTAAAAAGCTGCAGTCCTTCAGTCACTTCAAAATTTGTGACAAATTGACTCAAAGCAGATTGACTAATATGAATTTTTTTAGCAGCAATCGAAAGATTACATCCGCATTCGACGATATTGATAAAGTAAGTCATTTGAATAATATCCATGTTCATCGTCTCCTATCTTTCAATATTTGTAATATAATTTGTCAGGAATAAAATAGCAACTGATCTTTTTAATATAGATGATCAGTTGCTAATAGGTTGATTAAAAACTTATCATCGATAAAGTTCGTTATAAGCATATAGTAACACACTTTATGGCAAACAGTAGCTATATTTGCTTGATAATTTAACTAGATAGACATTGTTTTTAAGTCATCTGACACGATTACTTCTCCCTCTGTCTTTTCAAGAACTTCTTCCAAAGAGACACCGGGAGCTAATTCTTTCAAAAGGAATTTCCCATCTTGAAAGCCAAATACCGCTAGCTCTGTGATGACCAAATCTAAAACTCCTTTAGCTGATAGAGGCAATGTGCACTCTTTCAGCAGTTTTGACTGTCCATCAACAGTAGTATGTTGGATAGCAGCGATAACCCTTTTGGCACCAACCAGAAGGTCCATAGCTCCTCCCATCCCTGGAGCAAACTTGTCTGGGATAATCCAATTCGCAATACTGCCATCTTGACTAACTTCTAACGCTCCTAAAACCGTAGCATCAACGTGACCTCCACGAATAATGGCAAACGAAGTTTGTAGGTCAAACAACGATGCTCCTGGTAAAAGAGTAATGGGTGCTCCTCCAGAATTTGCCAGATTTGCATCATAATTTTCTTTTGTTGGTGTCTCACCAAAACGAAGAGCACCATTTTCTGCTTGAAGGATCACATTTACGCCTTCAGGAATATAGTCAGCAGAGGCATTCGGAATACCAAATCCAAGGTTGATGACATCTCCATCTTTAAATTCAAGGGCCACACGTCTTGCAATAATTTCTTTTGATTTCATATTAATTTACCCCTGCCAATTTTTTAGTTTCTATCCAGAGGTCGCCCATCATTTTATGATGTTCTTTAGAAGTCAAGCTTTCAACAACATAGTCTACAAGAATTCCGGGAATATATACATCGTTAGGATCAATTTCACCAACTTCAACAATTTCATTGGCTTCAACAATCACTGTATCAGCTGCAAGAGCCAGCTGCAATGAAATATTTTTAGTTGTCCCATCAATGTATAAATTGCCATATTTATCTGACTTGGTAGCCTTAATCAAAGCAACATCAATTTTCAAAGGGTCATAAACAAGATATTCTCTGCCGTTGCGAGCTACTTTTTCATAATCTTTTTCCAAAATAGTCCCAACGCCAGTCGGAGTCAAAACAGCTCCCAAACCAGCACCCGCAGCATGAAGTCGTTCAACCACGGTTCCCATTGGTGTGAATTCAACTTCCATATCACCGCTAAAATATTCATGTTGTGCGGCAGCGGAAGTACCCACGTGAGCTGCAATATATTTTTTAACTTGGTGATTTTCACACAAGCGACCAACGCCAATCTCTTTACCCGGTTGTGAGGTAACAACAGATACTATTGTTAAGTTCTGTTGATTTTGTCGAACCAATTCTTCAATGAGTTCAAATGGCTCACCCACTCCAAGAAAACCTGAGATACCTACAATATCTTCAGATTTAATGTTAGAAATTGCTTCTGATAATGTTACAATTTGCATGCCAATATCTCCACTTATTACTTACGATTAAAAACCGCCTTGCGTTTTTCTACAAAAGCACGCATCCCTTCTACTTTGTCCTCTGTAGAGAACAACAATGCTTCAGCTTCCGTTTCAAGTCTGATAGCATTTTTTAGTGGGAGTTCCGAACCAACTTGAATGACATGCTTAGCTTTTTCCACAGCTAACGGTGCATTCTTTATCATGGCTGCAGCCAATTCTTCAGCTGAGCTTAATAGTTCTTCGACGGAAACCAGCTTGTTAAGAATGCCTAGTTCATAGGCTTCTTGACCTTTCACCGTACGAGCAGTGAAAATCAATTCTTTCGTACGGCTTGTTCCAATTAAACGAGACATACGTTGAGTACCAGCGAATCCTGGGATAATGCCCAAGCCGACTTCTGGAAAGCCTACAACTGTTTTTTCATATCCAATACGAATATCCGTTGAAAGTGCCAGTTCCATTCCACCTCCGAGTGCATAGCCATTGAGTACCGCAATCGTTGGCTGACGTAAATCTGAAAGGCGAGTAAAGGTATTGTTTGCAAATGTCATGTATTCAAAAGCTTGAATCGGTGACATTAAGTCCATTTCCTTAATATCAGCCCCAGCTACAAATGCTTTTTCTCCTGATCCTGTCACAATGACAACACGAATGTCTTCACTGTTTTCAACTTGATCAAGAACTTCATTCAAATCAGCCAAAACCTGAGAACTCAAAGCATTTAAAGCTTCAGGACGGTTGATCGTGATGTAGCCGATTCTGTTTTTAACTTCTAATAAAACAGTTTTACTCATTTTACTGCTCCTACTTATAAAATTTGAGTTATAAAGTATATAGTGTCAACAAATACTTGAACCAAAAATGTAAGAGCTTACAATGCTATGATATCCCATTTTTCCATTCTCGTCTACTTAATCTTAATTTATAACTCTATAAGTTTAACTTATAGAGTTATAAAAAATACTAAGACTTTTTGATTTTCAAAATAAAAAAACAAATTCTACTAAGAATCATTTAAGATAAACATCTTAGATAGAATTTATTTTACAGAGTAAAAAAATCAAATGGTAAATTAAATTTAGTAGGTAATTATTTTTAACGTTCTACAATGACTGCTGTGCCCATTCCTCCTCCGATACAAAGAGTTGCAAGACCACGTTTAGCATCGCGTTTTTCCATTTCATGCAACAAAGTAACCAGAATACGGCAGCCTGATGCTCCAATTGGATGACCAAGTGCAATGGCACCACCATTTACGTTTACTTTTTCCGGATCAAGATTTAACTCCTTACCAACAGCACATGCTTGCGATGCAAATGCTTCATTGGATTCAATCAAATCAAGGTCTTCAACTGTAAAACCACCTTTTTCAAGTGCTTTACGAGAGGCATAAATTGGTCCGCAACCCATGATTTTTGGATCTAAGCCCGCACTAGCATATGATTTAATAGTTGCTAAAACGGGGATGCCTAATTCTTTTGCTTTTTCTGAACTCATGACAACAACTGCTGCTGCTCCGTCATTGATACCAGAAGCATTACCAGCCGTGACAGTTCCACCTTCTTTAAAGACAGGACGCAATTTAGCCAAACCTTCTAATGAGGCATCTTTTCTTGGAAATTCATCCGTATCAAAAATAATTGGCTCACCTTTTCTTTGTGGAATAACCACTGGAACAATTTCTTCTTTGAAACGTCCAGCTTCAATAGCTGCCACAGCACGTTGTTGAGATTGCACAGCAAAAGCATCTTGAACTTCACGAGAAATATCATACTGCTCTGCTACATTTTCAGCAGTAATTCCCATATGGAAATCACCAAAAGCGTCAGTCAGACCGTCGCGCAACATAGTATCAACAACTTTAGAGTCTCCCATACGAGAGCCCCAACGTTGATTTTGCAGCACGTATGGTGCTTGGCTCATATTTTCTGCACCACCCGCTACGATGATATCAGCATCTCCACAAAGGATAGCTTGTGCGGCCAACTGAACAGTTTTAAGCCCTGAACCACATACTTTATTGACTGTGAATGCTGGAGAAGATATAGGGATACCTGCATTGACACTCATTTGACGTGCCACATTCTGACCAAGTCCTGCCCCTAAAACATTTCCCATAATCACTTCATCAACTTGTTCAGCCTTCAAATTTGCTCGTTCCAGCGCGCTTTTGATAACCAAGCTTCCCAAATCAACAGCTGAAATATTTTTCAAACTTCCACCAAAAGAACCTAATGGTGTACGAACTGCTGATACAATAACTGCTTCTTTCATTTCTTGCTCCTTACCTTAGTATTTAAAGAAACCTTCCTTGGTCTTACGACCAAGTTTATTAGCTTCAACCATTTTTTTCAACAATGGAGCAGGACGATATTTTGGATCACCAAACCCATTATTCAATACGCCCATAATAGCCAAGCAAACATCCAAACCAATTAAATCTGCTAAAGCCAAAGGACCAATTGGATGATTAGCTCCTAGCTTCATCGCTTCATCAATTTCTTCAGCTGATGCTACTCCTTCTCCGAGAATGAAAATTGCTTCATTAATCATCGGAATCAACACTCGATTTACAACAAAACCATAAGAATCTCTAACATCAACTGCTGTTTTACCGATTTTGTCAGTCAATTCACGAACAGTTTTGACTACTTCTTCTGATGTTTGAAGTGCTTTGATCACTTCGACCAATTTCATAACAGGAGCAGGATTAAAGAAATGCATACCAATAACTCGTTCTTGATGCACTATTGCTGCTGCAATGTCAGTAATTGACAAAGATGATGTATTGGACGCTAAAATTGTTTCTGGTGTTGTTAATTCATCTAATTGTTTAAAAATACTCAACTTAATGTCTCGGTTTTCAGTAGCAGCTTCAATAACTAACTGAACATTTTTTGCATCTTCGTATGAGGTTGAGGGAATCAACTTACTCAAAATACTATTTTTATCAGTTTCTGACAGACGACCTTTCTCTACAGAACGTGTCAATTGCTTGGTAATATTCCCGATTCCTCTTTCAACGAATTCGTCTTTAATATCATTCAAATACACTGTAAAGCCTGATTGGGCAAAGACTTGTGCAATACCACTTCCCATCTGACCTGACCCAATGATCATCACTTTTGAAATATTCAATTTTCTCTCCTATCTAATATTAACATTATAAAGTTTAAAATGAAAGAATAGGAACGATTGAATGATGAATACTCTTCAACCGTTCCTGCTTTGTCATTATACAAATGCACCTAAGCCAGTAATTTCACGACCAACAATCAAAGCGTTGACTTCATGAGAACCTTCATAAGTATAAACAGCCTCAGCGTCTGCAAAGAAACGGGCAACATCTGTTTCAAGAGTGATTCCATCCCCTCCGCCTACTTCACGAGCAAGGGCAACAGTTTCTCGCATAACGAGTGAATTATGCATTTTAGCAAGGGCAGAATTTAACATTAATTCATTGCCAGCTTCTTGCATTTCAGCAAGACGAACTGAGTAAGCAATAACTGCCACAGCATTCGCTTGCATTCTAGCCAATTTTTCTTGAATGATTTGGAATTTAGCAACTGGACGTTTAAATTGTTGACGGTTTGTAGTATATTTTAATGCTGCAACAAATGAACCACAAGTTATTCCCATAGCAATATGAGCCACATCAGCACGAGTAAATGTAAGAATGCGAGCTACATCTTCAAAACCATTGATGTTTACCAAACGGTCTGAGTCTGGAACTTCAACATTTGTCATTGTGATATGACCATTTCGAACACAACGAAGTGCAATTTTATGTTGAATAACTTCTACATCGTAACCAGGAGCTCCTTTGCGAACGATAAAGCATTTAATTTTGCCATCTGCAACGTCACGAGCAAATACTGGAATAACATCAGCTGTATCTGAACCACCAATCCAACGTTTTTCACCGTTAATAATCCACTTGTCTCCTACACGTTCAGCAGTTGTTGCAAGCCCACCTGCGATGTCTGAACCAGAAAGTGGTTCTGTCAAAGCAAAACATCCCTGCCAATCAAACGCTGCTAATTTAGGAAGAAATTCTTTTTGTTGGCGTTCGTCTCCACCGAGTAAAATTGTGTTATAGCAAAGTCCACCATGCACAGTATAGAATGTAGCCATTGATGTATCAAAACGAGCCAATTCCAAATAAAGGAATGCAATATAAAGTTCTGACGGTTTATAACTGCCTTCACGTCCTTCGAACAATTTAGGATTGTTCATAATTTGAGCGCCTTTGGCAACTGCGTAAAATTGTTCAAATGGAAAATCAGGTTTTTCCCAATGTTCATTGATCACAGGACGAAGATGTTTTTCAATCAAACGACGAGTTTCTTGCAAAACTTCTGCTTCTCCCAGTGTTAAATCGTCTGCATAGTGAAAGAGATCTTCAGGATATAATTCACGTAAAATTTCTTCTTTGGTTGCCATAATATGGACTCCTTTATAATAATGTTATAAGAGCGCTTTCATTTCAAGGCTCAGTATTTGTTGACGCTTACATTTTATATCAGATATGATCTTGTGTCTACTTAAGAAAAATTAATCGTCCCATAAGTTTCTATTATACATATTGATTTTACTGACCTTTCAAAGGATAAAGGCAAGATTTTACAAATAAAATTTTTCCAAAAGTTAAAAATTTATTTGTAAAAATAATTGAATTTCTAAAAATATTTCTCTAATTTCAAAGAAATTCTTTTCCCCAATCCTTTACCAATCCTCCAGAGCAAAATGCGAGCATTTGCAAAATGAATATGTTACAATGCTTATAAAAACGGAGGAAAAATCATGTTAACATACGATTTAATTGTTATTGGTTTTGGTAAAGCTGGTAAAACATTGGCAGCAAAAATGGCAACACAAGGAAAAAATGTTGCCTTAATTGAACGTAGCAAAGCCATGTACGGTGGAGCTTGTATCAATATCGCTTGTATTCCAACCAAAACTTTATTAGTCGCCGCAGAAAAAGGACTATCATTTGAAGAAGTAATGGCTGAGAAAAATGAGGTTACTAGCAGACTTAATGGGAAAAATTACGCAGCCATTAGTAGTGCTGGAGTAGATATTATTGATGCAGAAGCTCATTTTCTGTCTAACAAAATAATTGAAATTGTAGCAGGCGACGAAAAGCAAGAGCTAACAGCCGAAAATATCGTCATCAATACGGGCGCTATCTCAAATGTTTTACCAATTCCAGGACTTACTACAACAAAAAATGTTTATGATTCAACAGGCATTCAAAATCTTTCTACATTACCTAAACGTCTTGGCATCCTTGGTGGTGGAAATATCGGTCTTGAATTTGCAGGACTTTTCAATAAGCTAGGAAGCAAGGTTACTGTCCTTGATGCTGCTGATACTTTTTTGCCACGTGTAGAGCCTTCAATTGCCACTTTGGCTAAACAATATATGACGGAAGATGGCATTGAAATTCTTCAAAATATTTACACTCAAGAAGTGAAAAATGACGGTGAAGAGGTGCTTGTCATTGCTAAAAACGAAATATTTCGCTTTGACGCTTTGCTTTATGCTACCGGTCGTAAACCAAATATCGAACCATTAAAACTTGAAAATACAGACATCCAAGTTATAGACCGCGGTGCTATCCAAGTGGATAAGCATTGCCAAACAACTGTTCCTGGTGTCTTTGCTGTTGGTGATGTCAACGGTGGACTACAATTTACTTATGTTTCGCTAGATGATTTTCGTGTCGTTTTCCATTACTTAGCCGGTGATGGCTCCTACACACTTGAAAATCGCAAATATGTACCGACTACCATGTTTATCACTCCCCCACTTGCACAAATTGGTTTGACAGAAACCCAAGCTAAAGAACAAGGCCTGCCCTATGCTACCAAAGAAATTCCAGTTGCAGCCATGCCACGTGGACATGTTAATGCAGATCTTAGGGGAGCGTTTAAAGTTGTTGTTAATACAGAAACTAAGGAAATTTTAGGGGCTACTATCTTCTCGAAAGGTGCTCAAGAAATCATTAACATTCTAACTGTAGCTATGGATAATAAGATTCCTTATACTTATTTCACAAAACAAATCTTTACTCATCCAACTTTGGCTGAAAATCTTAATGATTTATTTGCGATTTAGTCACGACTTCTGTACTTCGACAAACATGTTGTCATAAACCACTTTGATTTCATTCGACAAAAAAGCAAAAGTGGGATAGGGCTGAGAACTAAAAATTTTTAGCCCGTTCTCTCACTCTTGCAAAGCTTGCTCAAGTATCGCGTGACTATTTATTTCCATCATAAAAACGAGGCTGAGATATTATCGTCCCAACCTCGTTTTTATTATAGTTGCATTTGATTATATGTTTTACTAAATGCATTTAAAATTTCTTTTGGCGCGTCTTTATAAGAAGTTTCTCCTTCTAGCGTTCCTTTAACAATCGTTCGTGACGTAGCCGCAGCATCTTCACAAGTCACCAAAGTCACTTCATTGACACCTTCGCGGTCATTAATCACATCTACTCTATCAGGTGCCACATTCTCAACTGAAGTAATGGAATAAGTATAAATTTTTTCCTTATCTGTCAGATAAATTTTCATTCCGGCTTTAGCACGATCTAAAGGAGAAAAGAGCATATTGCTTGCACCTGTAATCCCAAATACATGGTGACTAGCCAATGCATAATTCCCTTTCCCCATTTGCTGTGTTTCTTTCATCGTACCTGCGCCATAATAAAGACCCACATTGCCCAAGCCTTTAAAAATTGGCAAATTCATCGAAAGTTCAGGAATAGCAATTCCACCAATAACTGGTAATTGCTGTGCTTTCCATTGCGCATTAATCACATCTTCGGTAGACAGCGATTTAACTTTATCGAAATTAAAGCTAGTTTTGGCTTTTTTATTTTGAGTGATTTTATCTTTTGAAACATTGCTCACTTGATATCGATTGGTATGCCAAACCATGATCATATTCCGAATAGAAGAGTTGAAAATAAGTGCAAGTGCAACAATGATTAACAATGTCGCAATAATATTAATCAGAATATTTTTTCTTTTATTATGTTTTTTTCTTGTTGATGACATAACATTTCCTTTTATTTAGTTTATTCTTCATCCACTTCTTTTTCATTCTCTGCTGCAACGCTTGTAAAAGTAACAATCTGCGCTCCCTTATCTAGTCGCATTACTTTAACACCCAAAGTTGCACGTCCTGTTTGAGAAATATTAGCAACATTTGTCCGAATAATAACCCCTGTATTTGTGATAATCATCAAATCTTCATCACCATTCACAGCCATAAGCCCCGCTAATGGACCATTTTTCTCAGTAATATTAGCTGTTTTCATTCCTTTTCCGCCACGACCTTTCGTAGCGTATTCACTAGCTAAAGTACGCTTGCCATATCCTTTTTCAGTGATAACTAACACTTCTTGATCATTCGAAATGACACTTGCTCCTACAACATGGTCATCCGCACGCAAATTCACTCCACGCACACCAGTCGCAGCTCGTCCCATATTTCGAACTTGATTTTCGTTAAATCGTACAGCATATCCCATTTTGGTTCCGATAATGATATCTGCGTGACCATTTGTCAAAAAGACGTTGATGAGTTCATCCTCATCTTTTAAATTCAAAGCTTTCAGACCATTTTGACGAATATTAGCAAACTCTGTTACGCTTGTCCGCTTCACAACACCATAGCGCGTTGTGAAGAAAAGGTAGGAATGATCATCATGCTCGGCTTGAACATTGATAATCGTCTGAATTGTTTCACCTTCGTCTAATTTCAACAAATTAACAATTGGCAAACCTTTCGCTGTACGGCCGTATTCAGGAATTTCATAACCTTTCAAGCGATAAACGCGACCTTTATTGGTAAAGAAGAGTAAGCGATCATGTGTGCTGGTAGAAACTAATTCACGGACAAAATCGTCATCCTTTACACCTGTTCCTTGAATACCACGACCACCACGTCTTTGCGCAGTGAATTCATCTTGGTTCAACCGTTTGATATAGCCTTTATTGGAAAGTGTAATCAAAACATCTGCTTCTTCGATGAGATCTTCATCTTCCAAAGACAGTACTTCACCAACCATTAGTTCTGTACGACGTTCGTCAGAAAACTTACGTTTAATCTCTTCTAATTCTTCCTTGATAATCGCAACAACTCGTTCTGGTTTAGCTAAAATATCTGCTAAATCTGCTATCAATTTCATCAAGTCGTCATATTCAGATTGAATCTTATCCCGTTCCAATCCCGTTAAACGGCGAAGACGCATATCCAGAATCGCCTGACTTTGACGTTCGGATAATTCATAGCGTGCCATTAACTCTGCTTGCGCTTCTGCATCTGTCTCACTGTTTCGGATGATGCGAATCACTTCATCAATGTGATCAAGTGCAATCAGCAAACCAGCTAAAATATGTGCACGAGCTTCCGCCTTTTCCTTATCAAAAACCGTCCGACGTGTCACCACTTCTTTTTGGTGTTCAATATAAGCAAACAAAATTTCGCGTAAAGACAGAATCTTTGGCACTCCATTTTGGATCGCCAACATATTGAAACTAAAATTCGTCTGCATTTGCGTTAATTTAAATAAATTGTTCAAAATAACATGCGCACTTGCATCCCGCTTCACATCAATGATAAAACGAACCCCTTCACGGTTAGATTCGTCACGAACCGCTGTAATTCCGTCAATACGTTTTTCTTGAACCAGTCGCACAATATGCTCATGAACTTTGGTTTTATTGACCATATACGGAAATTCAGTGACGACAATTCGTTCACGACCAGATTTAGTTTCTTCGATTTCTGTCCGAGCACGTAAAACAATGGAACCCTTCCCAGTTTCATAAGCGCGATGAATGCCTGATTTCCCCATAACCAAAGCGCCTGTCGGGAAGTCTGGACCAGGCAACACTTCCATAAGGTCACGTGTGGTCACATCTGGATTATCCATGACTAATTTTACAGCATCAATGGTCTCACCAAGATTGTGAGGAGGAATGTTTGTTGCCATTCCCACAGCAATACCTGTCGCCCCATTGACCAGCAAATTAGGAAAACGTGACGGTAAAACTAATGGCTCACGCTCACTGCTATCATAGTTATCTGCAAAATCAACTGTATTTTTGTTAATATCACGTAACATTTCAAGCGATATTTTGCTCATCCGAGCTTCTGTATACCGTTGTGCCGCAGGACCGTCTCCGTCCATAGAACCAAAGTTTCCGTGACCATCTACTAACATGTGACGGTAAGACCACCATTGCGCCATCCGCACCATTGCTTCATAGATAGAAGAATCTCCATGTGGGTGATATTTACCCATAACATCACCCGTGATACGAGCAGATTTCTTATGTGGTTTGTCAGGAGTCACCCCCAGCTCATTCATCCCATACAATATTCTTCGGTGAACAGGCTTTAAACCGTCTCGAACATCCGGAAGAGCACGAGCAACAATGACACTCATGGCATAATCGATGAAACTCGTCTTCATTTCGCTCGTTAAATTCACATTTACTAAATTATTATCCTGCATTAAAAAATGCCTCTCTTCAATTTATATGACCATATCATTATAACATAAATTGGGATTTTTTTCAGTAAACACCCTTTGTTGTAAAAACGTTTACATAAGATGATATGTATTATATTCGTGACAAAATGTTACAAAAGTGATAGAATAGATGTGTAAAGGGAAAACGTTCCCCAATAAAATAAAGGAGATGTTTAGCAAAATGACTCTTACTAAACAACATAAAAAAGTCATCCTTGTTGGTGACGGTGCTGTAGGTTCTTCTTACGCATTTGCTCTTGTCAACCAAGGAATCGCCCAAGAACTTGGTATTGTTGATATTTTCAAAGAAAAAACAGAAGGGGATGCTGAAGACCTCAGCCATGCCTTGGCTTTCACTTCACCTAAGAAAATTTATTCAGCAGAATATGCTGATGCACACGATGCAGATCTTGTCGTTTTGACTGCTGGTGCACCACAAAAACCAGGTGAAACTCGTCTTCAATTGGTTGAAAAAAACCTTCGTATCAACAAAGATGTTGTTACTAAAATTGTTGCTTCAGGATTCAACGGTATCTTCCTCGTAGCTGCTAACCCTGTTGACATTTTGACTTACTCAACTTGGAAATTCTCTGGATTCCCTAAAGAACGTGTCATTGGTTCAGGTACTTCTCTTGACTCAGCACGTTTCCGTCAAGCACTTGCTGAAAAATTAGATGTAGATGCTCGTTCTGTCCATGCTTACATCATGGGAGAACATGGTGATTCAGAATTCGCTGTTTGGTCACATGCCAACGTTGCAGGTGTCAACCTTGAAAATTATCTTCAAGACGTAGAAAACTTCAATGCTGCTGAATTAGTTGACCTGTTTGAAGGTGTCCGTGATGCTGCATACTCAATCATCAATAAAAAAGGTGCGACTTTCTATGGTATCGCAGTTGCCTTAGCTCGTATCACAAAAGCTATCCTTGATGACGAAAATTCAGTTCTTCCACTTTCAGTATTCCAAGAAGGCCAATATCCTGGCGTTACAGACTGCTACATTGGACAACCAGCTATTGTCGGCGCACATGGTATCGTACGTCCAGTAAATATCCCGTTGAATGATGCTGAAAAACAAAAAATGCAAGCTTCTGCTAAACAATTAAAAGACATCATCAATGATGCCTTCTCCAAAGAAGAATTTGCTTCAGCAGCTAAAAACTAAAGAATTTCCTTTCTTACTCCTTGTTTTATCAAGGAGTTTTTTCATATCTAAAATGGATACGATAAAGTTGATTTGCACGGCATCATGACTTTATCGTATCCATTATTTTATATAATCTCACCTTATCAATTTATTTCAATATATCTTTTAAATAAGGAACAGTCTTCTCACCTTTCATATCTGACAGCACCCGAATCCAGCGAAATGCTGTATGCTCTTCCAAATCAAGTTTAATCTCTCTATATTCCAGCAATTTTGCCTTATACACTAGACGCGTAAAAACGATGCCCTTTGTATCATCATAACAGCTATCCTCATGAAGAATCGAACTTAATTGTACTTTTTGGTTGACTTCTTCCATCGCTTCTCGTACAGCACCTTCTCGCGGCAATTCGTCTTCTTCCACACTACCTCCTGGAATATCCCAATATTCTGGATACATGTTTGGAGAACCACGTTTTATTTTACTTCGTTTAATAAGCAAATATTTTCCATCTTTTTCAATTAGAACATGAGCAATCAATTTTATAGGCATTCGCAATCTCCTTTGTAAAAATAAAAAATCTTGCATAAAACAAGACTTTCAAGTAATAAACACAATCCACCCTGAGAGAATCGAACTCCCATCTCAAGAACCGGAATCTTACGTGATATCCATTACACTAAGGGTGGCAACTATTTTATTATATAAAAATTTTATAAAAATAACAAGTAAAAAAGGACTGAAATGATAAATTCCAATCCTTTTATTTGATTATAATTCAATATCACCAAACAAGTCAGCCATTGAAAATCCAGTTTGAGTTTCTGGAAGCTCAAAGTCACGTTTTTCTTGACGTTTTTGACGACGAGGACGTGATTGACGTTTTTCTTTTTGATCATCTTCTTGTACTGGACGTTCTTCAAGAGCTTTGATAGAAAGTGATACACGTTCTGCATCAGCATTTACATCAAGAACTTTCACAGTTACTTCTTGACCAACTTTAAGCACATCTTTCGGATTTTCAACACGTTTATGTGAAATTTGTGAAATATGGACAAGTCCGTCAATACCTGGCAATACTTCAACAAAAGCACCGAAATCTGTCAAACGTTTAACTGTGCCTTCAATCACATCACCAGCAGCTAATTTTTGTTCAACACCGTCCCATGGTCCAGGTGTTGTAGCTTTAAGAGAAAGTGATACGCGTCCTTCTTCTTCGTTCAAATCAAGAACTTTTACTTCAATTTCATCGCCAACTGATACAACAGATTTTGGTGAAACGTTGCGTTCGTGTGACAATTCAGTTAAGTGAACAAGTCCGTCAACACCACCAAGGTCAATAAAGGCACCAAAGCTTGTGATACGTGCAACTTTACCAGTCACGATGTCACCAACAGCCAATTTACCAAACACTTCAGCACGTGCTGCTGCAGCTTTTTCTTCTACTACTTCACGGCGTGAAAGAATGAAACGATTTTCTTTTGGATCCACTTCTTTAATTTTTGCTTCAAATTCTTGACCTACAAAACGTTCAGTATTACGAACGAAACGAGTATCTAGCATTGAAGCAGGAATAAATCCACGAAGTCCTTCAAATTCTACTGAAAGACCACCTTTAACTGCACGAGTACCTTTTACAGTAACAACTTCTTCTTCACGTCCAACCAACTTGTCCCATGCCTTGCGAGCTTCTAAACGTTTTTTAGATACAAGGTAAGTAACTGTATCAGTATCTTTACCAACTACTTGACGAAGAACAAGCAATTCAAGTGTTTCACCTGGTTTTACAAGATCGTTAATGTCAGCTTCACGATCATTTGTCAATTCACGAAGGGTCAACACACCTTCTACACCAGTTCCAGCGATTGCAACATTAGCTTGGTTCGCATCAACAGTCAATACTTCAGCAGTAACGACGTCGCCTGGCTCAACTTGGCTAACACTATTTAGCAAATCTTCAAATTCATTCATCTAAAAAAATCCTCCAACAATCAAGCATTTCTTGCTTGACATACTTATAATATTTTTCCTAAGCACCGCAATGACATGAACTATCTTTAACGTTTCCCACCCTATAAAGAAATAAAATACCCTAAGATATTTTACCATTTATCTGATATATTACCTAAGAACTGGGGTAGCTGGATTCGAACCAACGCATGAGGGAGTCAAAGTCCCTTGCCTTACCGCTTGGCTATACCCCAAAAAGAACGCGGACAAAATCCTTTAAACGCTGAGTGCGCTCATGGAGAGGGAGGGATTCGAACCCCCGAACCCGAAGGAGCGGATTTACAGTCCGCCGCGTTTAGCCTCTTCGCTACCTCTCCTGTATAATCAACAGTATTTATTATACCATTGATGAAAAGAAAACACAAGCATTTATTTCCCCAAATTATAGGTTTCAATCAATTTTTCCACGGCATTTTCAAGTTTTTTATAAAAACTATCAACATTTTCATTTTTTATGATAGCAAATTGCCCGTCTAACTCAGCAATTTGACCAATGACTTTTTTACCAATAGATAAAGCATAACCTTCGTATTGTTCAGACCCTACTTTTACTTGGCTATCTGCTAATTGGATTTCAATCTTTTTGTCTTTTTTACTCATCATATACCTCTTTCAAGTCTCTATTTTACAAAAAAATAGAAAAACTAGCAAGCAATATGCGAAACTAAAGCTACCCCAACGGTGAGATAGCTTCAAAAATTTCTAAACTTTGACAATCCAGCCTTCTGGTGCTTCAACATCACCAAATTGAATACCGGTTAATTCATCATAAAGTTTTCGAGTGACAGGTCCAACTTCTGTTTCACTGTAAAAGACATGGAAATCGTCACCGTGCTGAATACCACCAATTGGAGAGATGACCGCTGCTGTACCGCAAGCCCCTGCTTCAGCAAAACGATCCAAATCATCAATTGGTACATCTCCTTCGATAGCTTTCAAGCCCAAACGATGTTCTGCTAAATATAGAAGAGAATATTTTGTGATAGAAGGCAGGATAGATGGGCTATATGGTGTTACAAATTCGTTGTCTTTGGTAATTCCAAAGAAGTTTGCAGACCCCACTTCTTCAATCTTCGTATGAGTGGCAGGGTCTAGATAAATGACATCAGAAAATTTCTTTTCGTGAGCCATTTGCCCTGGAAGCAAGCTTGCTGCGTAGTTACCGCCGACTTTAGCAGCACCTGTTCCATAAGGAGCAGCACGGTCATACTTGTCAGAAACGATAAAGTTTGTCGGAGTCAAGCCCCCTTTAAAGTAATTTCCAACCGGCATAGCAAACACGGTGAAAATGTATTCATCTGCTGGTTTAACACCGATGATGTCACCAACACCTAACAATAGCGGACGAATATAAAGGGTTCCTCCTGTTCCATACGGTGGAACGTATTCTTCATTGGCACGAACCACTTGCTTCACAGCATCAACAAACATATCAGTCGGAACTTGTGGCATCAAGAGACGGTCTGAGGTGTGTTGCAGACGTTT
This sequence comes from Streptococcus sp. HMSC066E07, assembly GCF_001814695.1. Lineage (NCBI taxonomy): Bacteria > Bacillati > Bacillota > Bacilli > Lactobacillales > Streptococcaceae > Streptococcus > Streptococcus sp. HMSC066E07. The sequence continues at coordinate 19,513 of NZ_KV817430.1, read as the reverse complement.
TGCATTTTGATCTGGACGAAATAGCTGTACGCCGCCGTCTTTCGTGCGATAAGCTTTCATTCCCTCAAAGGCTTGTTGACCGTAATGAAGGCAAGGAGATGATTCAGACATGTGCAGAGTTGCATCTTCAGTCAATCCTCCTTTTTCCCACTGACCATTTTTATAATAAGCAAGATAACGATAAGGCAATTTCATATAGGAAAAACCAAGATTTTCCCAATCAAGATTTACTGACATAACATTCTCCTTTTTAATTTTATGATTTTTATTTTACACTATTTTTAGATATTTTCAATAGTTTTTTGCAAAATTCTGAAAATTTTTTAATTTCAGTTTATAACCGAACAAAAAATCAGCCGCTTGGACTGATTTTCAATTATTTAAGATTCGCAGAGAACACTTCTTCATCTGAAATAGTATCAGAGATAAAGCTACCGTTGCTAGTTCTTTCAGACAAACCGAGGTCAGCAAGATTCACTTGGTAAGTCGTTCCTTTGTTAGAAACAATAGAAAGAATCTGCTCTTCTTCTGCTGTTGGATGATCTGAACTAAAGAGGTCTAGTTCTGCAGGCTGCTCTCCAAAAACAGGACCTGCTTGGAAAACACGATGTGGCTTGGACTTCAGATCGCGCAACACTTGCAAGCCACGATTTGCTCGACTGGTCACAGGAATATCTGCAACTGCCATTCGCTTGAGCGCTCCACGTTGGGTCAAGATATAAAGTGAATCAGTATTGGCAATAAAAGCTGCTGCTAAGACATCATCTTTTTTGAGATTGATAGCTTTGACACCTGCTGCTTTAGCACCCACAACTGGCACTTCTTCAATATTAAACCGCAAGGCATAGCCGTTCTGGGTCACTAGCATAACATCGTCTAGCTTGATTGGAGAAAGTGTGATAATTTGGTCGTCTTCATTTTTTAATTTAGCAAATTTAACAGACTTGGACTTATAGGTGCGCCAAGGGCTGAATTCTTTTCGCTCTACACGCTTGATTTGTCCTAGCTTTGTTACCGCAAAATAAGTTCCCTCATCAAAACTATCAACCAATTCTGTATAAAGTACTTCTTCATTCGTCTCAAAATTGGTAATGGTCTGGCTGAGGTGTTCCCCGATTTCTTTCCAGCGAATGTCTGCCAGTTCATGGATCGGTCGATAGATGACATTTCCAAGATTGGTAAAAATCAAAAGGTGCTGAGTGGTTTTCGCCGAGCTGACAAAAATCAGACGGTCGTCATCTCGCTTGCCGACCTCATCAACCGTTGATGAATTGAAAGAACGTGGACTGGTGCGTTTGAGGTAGCCGCCACGAGTGACGCTGACAAAGGTTTCTTCTTCCACAATCAGACTAGCCGTATCAATTTCAATGGCATTAGCCGTATCTTGCAATTCACTAAGACGAGGATTGCCAAATTTCTTTTTGACCTCGCGGAGTTCGCGCTTCATGAGATTGTACATGGTCCGCTCATCACCGATAATGGCTGAGAGCATGGCAATTTTTTCGCGTAATTCCGCCTGCTCTTCCTCCAGAATTACCACGTCTGTATTGGTCAAGCGGTAGAGTTGGAGAGTGACAATAGCCTCTGCCTGCTCTTCGGTAAAATCATAGCTGACCTTGAGATTTTCCTTGGCATCAGCTTTATTTTCCGATGCACGAATGAGCGCAATCACTTCATCCAAAATCGAAATCACTCGAATCAAGCCTTCTACGATATGCAGGCGCTTCTCTGCTTTGGCCTTGTCAAATCGACTACGCGCCAGAATAATCTCTTTTCGGTGGGCAATGTAACTAGTCAGAATCGGCACAATTCCCACCAAACGAGGCGTGAAATGATTAATCGCCACCATGTTAAAATTGTAATTGACCTGCAAATCCGTATATTTAAAGAGATAATTCAAAATCAGCTCGGTATTGGCATCCTTTTTCAGCTCAATGGCAATACGAAGCCCATCGCGGTCAGACTCATCCCGCACTTCTGCAATACCAGCTACCTTGCTATTGACCCGAACATCATCAATCTTCTTGACCAGAACAGCCTTGTTAATCTCATAAGGAATCTCTGTCACAACGATCTGCTCTTTGCCACCTTTGAGCTTTTCAATCTCCGTCCGAGAACGCACGACAACGCGACCCTTTCCAGTCTCATAGGCTTTCTTAATCTCATCACGCCCTTGCACAATGGCTCCCGTTGGGAAGTCAGGCCCTGGCAGAAACTCCATGAGTTTGTCAACCTTGGCTTTGGGGTGGTCAATCATATAAACCACCGCATCGATGACTTCAGCCAGATTGTGAGGCGGAATGTCCGTCGCATACCCAGCAGAAATCCCCGTCGCCCCATTTACCAAAAGATTTGGAAAGGCAGCAGGCAATACGGTCGGTTCTTTCTCTGTATCGTCAAAGTTCCAAGCAAAAGGCACAGTGTCCTTTTCGATGTCTTGGAGCAAGTAGCCCGCAATCTCAGACAGGCGAGCCTCGGTGTACCGCATAGCGGCTGGCGGATCGCCGTCCATAGAACCGTTATTTCCGTGCATCTCCACTAAAATCTCACGGTTCTTCCAGTCCTGAGACATACGGACCATAGCGTCGTAAATGGAGCTGTCACCATGCGGGTGAAAATTCCCCATGATATTTCCAACAGACTTGGCAGACTTGCGGTAACTCTTGTCAAAGGTGTTACCGTCTTTATTCATCGAATAAAGAATCCGACGCTGCACGGGCTTGAGTCCGTCACGAATGTCGGGCAAAGCCCGCTCTTGAATGATGTATTTGGAGTAGCGTCCAAAACGCTCTCCCATGATGTCCTCCAAGGACATATTTTGAATGTTACTCATAAGATACAAAGGGACGTTTCGGCTTGCCGAAAATTTCTGTAGAAAAATAGGAAATCGATGCAGGGTTCGATGAACTCCAACCGATTTATCTTTTTTTCTAAGTCTTAGTCCCGTGTTCAGTTGCTATACAACCAAACTATCCTTTCTGTAATTTTCTTTTTTAATGCTCCCTGATGTAAGAGGCATCTCTTATGAATGAGCAAAGTGGATTATAACTTTCTTAGATTCAGTTTTTCTTTAGTGTACTGAATCATTTTTTCTGCAGTTTCTTTATCATAAGGAAAACCAGTCTTGAGAGAGAAAACCTGAGCTTCTTTGTGAAAAAATTGCTGCGTAGACAGTAAAGACTGGATGAGGCTTTCTTTATCAGAAAAATCAAGCAAAGTGGCAAATTCTTCTTCCTTCTCAGCGAGCAAATACTGAAACAGATACTTGTAGTTTTTGCCGACATCAATCACTCCCTTTTCTTCTGCCACTTGCCAAGCCAATAATTTCAGCAATTCTTTCTGACAGATACCATAGAGATGATCCACCGCATACACAAATTGCTGACGCTGAATCCCCTTGACAACATAGGCTGAAACCCACCAGAATTCATTGCACGATTTTGCAAAATCATCCGCACTTGCTGGTTTTGTCCAATAGCGTTTGGGAGTGGGGGTATAGGGTCGAAAAAGTTCCTGTGGGTCGTCCAACACCATAAAGTCTGCTTCGCTATCCACCCATTCTTTGATATGCTCCTTAGGGCAAAGGGTCAAATCTATCCGATTACCATCTTCAAAGAGCATCAAGTAGAGCCGGCGATGCGCAAGTACATTATGCTGCTCAATAATGCGCTCGCCAAACTGCTCCAACCAAGCAAGGTCAGCTACCAGTCTATCCAAATTATCCACAATGTAGACCACATCATAGTCTTGAAACTCGTCCTTGGGAGCATCTGGATTTGTCCGCGAGCCGGACATGGCAACAGCATCGACTTTTAGCACTTTTGCGGTTTGTAAAATCAAATCCAACATTTCACTTTCAGTTCTCATGGAAGTACCTACCTTTTTGCTAGATCGCTTCTTTCACTTTCTTAACCGCTTTGCGTTTTTTGTAGCGGCTGCGAATGGTATTGAGGTGGTCGCGAAGATCTGCATAGTGGCTTCTTTCTGGGTAGGCATAGGTCATAATAGCAGTGAAATCCAGCAGGAAATCGTAGATTTCTTGTAGCTGAATGCGGAGTTGCTTGCTTTGGCTAGGCACTTTGCCTTTCAACTCGGTCAAGCGCTCCTTATAGGCTTCTTCAAACCGCTTTTGCGCAGTCATCAAATTTTCCACATGAGCTTCCAAGTGCAGTTTTGCCAGCGCCGTTTGATAGGTTGATTTCTTCAACTCTTGGAGCAGGTGATTGATGCCCTCTGTCTCTTTTTCATAGTTGGCAGCCGCAATCCCTGCGTAATTTTTCAGCAAGCCTGCCAAGGTGTCGTAGGCTTCTTTGGTCGCAGTCTCCTTGACCCGTGAAAATGCCCGCACCAAAGCAGTTAGCGTCCCCAAGGCATCGTCCCGCTCGTGGTCGGCTTGGTCCAAACTGGTCACCAAGCGACTAGCTTTCGTCTGATGAAGCCCCTCCTGAAACTTAGCCAAATGCTGGCTCATCTCTTCCAGCTTGCTCGTATAAATACTTTCAACCTTGTGCGCCTTGTTAAAAGCAGCAATCGCCTCTTTCGACTCGGTCATGAGCTGGGAAAATTCACTTTTATCCAGAGCTTTCGTGTCCAATGTAGTGATTCCGTATGTCAATTTCATTATTTTCTCCTAATTCTTTTAAATTCTAATCTATTTCATGTCATTTTTACATTATTCAGTTTCGGAAAAGGCTTTTTACTCAAAAACCGTTCGTCCGAAATTAGAACGTTCGTCTTTTGTTCCAAAAACTATTGTCCGAAAAAAGAACAATCGGGATTTACTAAAAAGTCGCTTGTCCGAAAGTTGAATGACTTTACTTTTGCTCTAACGAGCTTGTCCGAATTTCGGACAGTGAGAGCTTCACTTTTCGATACCTTATACCTTCTTAGTAATCTGGATATAAAGGATCCTTTGCTGGAATAACTTTATCTGATAGCTTTCTTCCTAGAGAATTAAAATTATTTCTACTTGGTTTGGCATACTCTGCTATATCTTTATCGGGGTCATATGTCATATCCCACTTAGTCCCTATCAGCGCATAAAATCTTTGTTGGTCTTCTTCTGTTCTAAATCCAGAAAAAAACATCGGAAGCAAATTATTAAATTGGGATTCTAAATATTTAAATGCTGAATCATATACATTCTCATTCCCTTTAACAACGACCTCATTCTCCGGAAAGTGTGCAATATTTCTAGTATAATTTTCTAAATCTAAAAATCTATCATCTGTCAACTTCTCCTTATTCCAAGGTGTCGTAATAAATTTTTCGGTCATAATCTTTTTAGGATTATCTTTATAAGAATATTCTATATAAGTTGCAATTGCCAAAAAGGGATACACCCGCAATTCAAATGCGACATTATCCTTACCCGGTTTCCCATAAATTTTACTTCGTAAATCTCGATTTCCCAACTTCCCATAAAAGTTTTTAGAAAGTACTGAAGTCTCAATTTCATCAATAGTTTTCCCCGTACTTGTTTGCGAAATAACATTTTCGTAGGAAACGGGTAACAGGATTAGACTTGAGTATCGTTTCCCATCCTTAAATATATAGTATAACTTAGCAGGGATATATAGGTAGTAGCTGGGTTGTGGTGGTGAAGTTAACGGTTTTTGTGATTCATTGTATAGTGTGTAACTTGGATGTTCTTGCCAAAAATTTTGAACAATATTAAAGTTTGTGGTCTCAAGATAATCATTTCTTTTATTTGTTTTATAGACACTAAAACCGGAAACTAACAAAGCTACAATGGATAGCCCAATCGTCAATTCAGATTTAATTTTGGACCATAATCCCACCTTATCTTTTTTAATTTCAATTGGATTAGTAAGAGTTACTCTATACTCATTAAGGTTAGTTTTCTCCATCCTCTGAAACTTTTTACTTTCAGACTTCAACAATTCCTGTCGTTGATTCTCTAACGAATTCTTTTTACCTTGCTTTTTTCCCATATTCTCTCCATAATCTAGAACACCGTATTCTCCTCCAGCGTAAACTTGACGTTATCTTCAATCCATTTACGGCGTGGTGGGACTTTGTCGCCCATGAGGACATTGACGCGACGCTCAGCACGGGCCAAGTCGTCAATGGTGACGCGAATGAGGGTGCGGTTTTCAGGATTCATAGTGGTTTCCCAGAGCTGGTCGGCATTCATTTCCCCCAGCCCTTTGTAGCGCTGCAACATGGCACCTTTGCCAAATTTCTTGCGCAGGTCTTCCAGCTCACCATCCGTCCAAGCATACTCGACAACCTCGTTCTTGCCTTTGCCTTTGGACATTTTATAAAGAGGGGGCAGGGCGATATAGACATGCCCCGCTTCTACGAGTGGACGCATGTAGCGGTAAAAGAAGGTCAGCAAGAGCGTCTGGATATGGGCGCCGTCCGTATCCGCATCGGTCATGATGATGATCTTGTCGTAGTTGGCATCTTCGAGGGAGAAGTCCGAACCGACACCTGCACCAATGGTGTAAATCATGGTGTTGATTTCTTCATTTTTGAGAATGTCTGCCATTTTAGCTTTAGCGGTATTGATGACCTTACCGCGCAGGGGCAGAATTGCTTGAAACTTCCGGTCGCGTCCTTGCTTGGCAGAGCCCCCTGCTGAATCTCCTTCGACTAGATAGAGCTCATTCTTTGCTGGATTTTTAGACTGAGCTGGCGTTAGTTTTCCAGATAAAAGTCCCTTGTCTTTCTTGTTTTTCTTGCCACTTCGGCTTTCATCTCTCGCCTTACGGGCTGCCTCGCGCGCATCTCTTGCCTTAATCGCCTTGCGGATGAGATTAGACGCCAATTCCCCATTTTCCAAGAGGAAGAAAGTCAACTTGTCTGACACAATCGAATCCACCGCAGGACGAGCAAGCGGACTGCCCAACTTGTCCTTGGTCTGCCCTTCAAACTGCAAATGCTCTTCTGGCACTAAGATAGAAAGAACAGCCGCTAAGCCCTCGCGGTAGTCAGAACCTTCCAGATTTTTATCCTTTTCTTTCAGCAAACCAGTCTTTCTCGCATAGTCATTCATGACCTTGGTAATAGCAGATTTAAGCCCCGTTTCGTGCGTTCCACCGTCCTTAGTGCGGACGTTATTGACAAAAGAAAGGATATTGTCCGAGTAGCCGTCATTGTACTGGAGAGCCACTTCCACTTGAAAACCGCCCTCTTCTCCTTCAAAATAAAGGACCGGCGTCAAGGTTTCCTTGTCTTCGTTCAAGTAGCTGACAAAGTCCTGCACCCCATTTTCATAGTGAAAATCAACAAACTCACCCGTTCGCTCATCTGTCAGAGAAAGGTGAACATTTTTCAAGAGAAAGGCTGATTCATTGAGCCGCTCCGAAATGGTATTGTATTTGAAATCTGTCGTTGAGAAAATCGTGTCGTCAGGCATAAAGGTCACTTTTGTGCCCGTTTTTGATTTGGGAGCTTTGCCAATCTTTTCCAGACTGGTAACAGGTTTCCCACCTTGCTCAAATCGTTGCCGATAAATCGTTCCGTCACGTGTGATTTCAACTTCCAGCCAACTAGACAGCGCATTGACCACAGAAGAACCAACACCGTGGAGACCCCCAGAGGTCTTGTAACCGCCCTGACCGAACTTACCTCCAGCGTGAAGCACCGTAAAGATAACTTCTACTGTTGGGATTCCCATAGCGTGCATACCGACTGGCATTCCCCGACCGTGGTCTGCCACAGTCAAACTCCCGTCTTTGTGAATGGTCACGTCAATCTTGTCGCCAAAGCCAGACAGAGCCTCATCGACTGCATTGTCAACAATTTCCCAGACCAAATGGTGAAGCCCAGTTGCATCTGTTGATCCGATATACATACCAGGACGCTTCCGAACTGCATCCAACCCTTCTAATACTTGAATGGCATCATCATTGTAATTGTTAATATTGATTTCCTTTTTTACCACAAGGAACCTCCTGAATCATTCATCCTTTCTATCTTACAAGTTTTTAGTGAATTTTGCAAAGATTTTTAGAAAATAGTGTATTCTTTCTGCTTCTTACCACCATTTTTTCAGCCTAGACAAATTTTATAAAATATTTCTGGTCGTTCAACTATCAAAATCAAAATTCATGGTATAATAAAAACATGATAAAGATAGTTTTTACATTGATAGTAGCTTATTTGATTGGTTCAATCCCTGCTGGGCTTTGGATTGGACAAGTATTTTACAAGAAAAATCTCCGCGAATACGGCAGCGGAAATACAGGGACGACCAATACCTTTCGTGTCCTTGGAAAAAAAGCAGGCATCATCACCTTTATTTTTGACTTTTTTAAAGGAACATTTGCGACGCTATTGCCTCTTTTCCTTCATATCAACGGTATTTCTCCTCTCGTTTTTGGACTTTTAGCCGTTCTTGGGCATACTTTCCCCATTTTTGCAGAATTTAAAGGTGGTAAAGCCGTAGCAACTAGCGCAGGCGTCATTCTTGGATTTTCACCTACTTTCTTCACTTATTTAGCTATCATCTTTTTCAGTTGCTTATATCTGACCAGTATGATTTCCTTTTCGAGTGTGACAGCTGCTACCTCTGCCATTTTGGGAGTTGTCTTTTTTCCACTATTTGGCTTTCTATTGCCGCATTACGATGTGCTTTTTACCATGATTGTGCTCGTACTAGCGCTCATCATTATCATTCGGCACAAAGATAATATTCATCGGATTCGGATGAAACAAGAAAACCTTATTCCTTTCGGATTGAATATCACAAAACAACAACCTAAACAGAAATAAAAGAAGCTAGGATAAAAAATCTTAGCTTCCTTTTATTCTATTCTTTGTGAGCTTTTTTAAATCTGGATAATCCTAAAAGTCCAACAACAAAGCCAAGTAAACTGATAAAGGTAGTATCTGTTGTACCTGTTTCTGGCAAGCTCTTTTGACCTGAAGTCACAAATTGTTTGTGTACATTGACTGGAATAGTCGCCGTTCTTTGAGCTGTATTTGTTTGAACTGCTGGCACAAGTTCTTTTTGTCCAGTTTCATTTGGCTTCACTTGATTAGCAGCTTGCTCTTGAAGTTTCTTGTATTGTGCAGTCGAGATTGAAATAGTCCGTGAATTAGGATTGACAACCGCATAAGCTGTTAAGTCTGTTTTTGTCAAATAGTCTGCAAAAGCAACGTCCATTGAAGGACCTTCTTCGCGAGCCCCGCCCAACATACTATAACCATCACCACCTGCAGCTAAGAAATCATTGGTTGTAAGATAATAAGTTTTTGTGAGATTTAATTTTTCATATTTTCCTGTTTCAGGATTTTTAATTTCAATGCCAAGAATACGCTTATCAGCTGGCAAGGTTGTGTCATAATAAACTTTTGCTCCAGAAACTTGAAGGAAGCCACCACTTGGTTCAAGTAGCGGTTGACCATTTTCATCTAGGACTGGTTTGCCGTCTTTTTCTTGTAAAATAGAGCCTAAAGACTTAGCAAACATGTCTGCGATGTTTTGCCCAGTTACTTTTATTTGAGTAATCGTATTGCCAAATGGTATAACAGCAATGATATCTCCTTTGGTGATTGGTTTTCCTTTCGCAATTGTTTCACGAAGTCCGCCGCCGTTAGTTACAGCAAGGTCTGTCTTATGACTGAATCCTGTTTGTCCGTACTCATAGAGCGCATCTGCTACGACATTTCCAAGATTGGTTTCCCGCACACGGACATTTTCTCGATTACCATTTAACTCAACCGGGCTATTAGCAACGACCACTTTTGCGTTTTCTTGGTCATATTTCTCTTTGATTTTATTGACCAATTGCTGAATAGCTGGATCTGGAGTAATTCCTTTCACTGAATCAGCTGATATTTGCTGTGGGTTTCCTAGGATTTGACCAGATTTGTATGTTACCTTTCCGATATTATGCAAGTAACTACCTGTTTGATTATAAGTAACATTGTCTCCATAGGTTACTGATTCTACAGTATGTGAATGCCCGTCAATCACCGTCACACGTTTCCCTTTGAGCAAAGGATTTTTTGATAATGCTTCTGCCAAGGTAGAACCACGCCATTCAACTGGTGTCGTCGTATCTACACCCAAATGCGCCAAAATGACATAATGTTTGTAAGTTTTACCTTCCGCTTTCGCACGAGATTCCACTTCTTCAATGACTTTATTGACTTCTGAAATTGGATCTGTAAACGTAACCCCTTGAACATTGCGTGGGTGTGTTTTTGTTGCAGTTTCTGGCGTTGTCACCCCAATAACCACAAATTCATCTCCCACAACATTCTTGTCTTTATCAACAATCGTAGAAGCTTGGAAAAGACGCGCTCCATTGACATAAGTATTGGCACTAAGAAGAGGAAATTTCAAAATTTCTTTGTATTTTTTCACCTCATCCAAACCAAAGTCAAATTCATGATTTCCGACCGCCATTGCGTCATAGCCAATCTTATTTAAAATATTCGCGCGCTCTTCTCATTTTGAGCTATTGGAAATCGGAAGCCCTTGAAAAGCGTCGCCTGCATCCACAACAAGTGTTGTTTGATTGATCTTTGCACGTTCTTGCTCAATGACAGCTGCTAATTTAGCATCGCCAATGACACCTTTTTCCTCTACAATACGACCGTGTACATCATTTGTATGAAGAATAACTGTATCCTTTTCGGATTGAGCTGTGGGCGAAACAACAGCTTGATTTGCCGGAGTTGTAGAATCTGCTGGAGTTACAGAAGTTTCAACTTGTTTGTTCTCGCTCTTTTCTGTTACTTTCTCTGTGGAAACTTCAGTAGCAGACGAAACTGCTGAATCTCCTTGAGCGGTCGTAGGTGCAACCGACTGATTTTCTTTAGGAGCTTCTACTTGCTCTACAGGTGCTGTTGAAGTAGCTGGATCTACAGCATCAGCAGAAACCTGATGTGCTAAAATTGCTGGAGCAATTAGCAATGTTGACAAAATTGGGATAATGAATTTGTTCTTCTTCATAATCAATCATCTTTTATTATTTTTTGATTCTATTATACAAGATTGTCTGGTAAAATAAAACCTTATTTAGCAAGCTTTATCTCATCGTTCGCTAAAATTATCATAAAAAGAAAAATATTCTAACTTTTACATTAGAATATCTTATTTCACAAACATTATCTACAACCTTCTATCTTGTGAGTTTATCTGTGTCATTAAGTCCTTCAGTCCTGCTGCTCCAACGGTATCACCTGCTTTTTCAAAACACGCCAGTGCTTTTTGAGCATAAGATTTAGCCATTTTTATATCTCCCTTAGCTAGCATTACCTCAGCCAAGCCACGATAAGCACAAGCATGATTGACGAAGTCATCTGTCTGCAATGCTAAATTTAATGTTTCTTGTAAAAGTTTCTCTGCAAGATGAATATTTCCAAGTTTGAATTGTAAATACCCCTGTTCGTACAAATTGACTGATGTCTTTAAGACATCATCAGGGAAATGCTTTGCAATAATTGCAGCTTCTGTCATTATCAAGTCATAAGCTTTTTGAAAATGTTCTTCTTCTCGTTCGACCATAGCTAATTGATGCAAGCCTATATGTTGTTCTTCTAGATTCTTTTCAGACATAGCCTGAGCATAGTAGTCTTTTAAAAACTGACGAGCCAACTGAAAATCCTTTTCTTCTAAAGCAATATAAGCTTTTAAATTCAGCGTACTATAACTATCTTGGTCTATTTGATAAACAAATTGCTTGGCAAGCTGATATTGCCCGTCAAACAATGCTTGCCAGGCTTTTTGAAGTTGTTCTTCTATCATAATTTCTTTCCTTTTATTCATAGAAAACAAAAGTCACACTTTAAAAGTTATATTAAATCAGTCTCCGAGATTGCCTCTTTCACTTTTTCGATTGGCAGATGTACTAGCTCAACTTTCTTTTCGCTATATAAATAACGCGCATAATCATCTATACGATATTGATTGATATAAACCACTCGCTTGCAACCAACTTGTAAAAGCTGTTTCGTACAATTGAGACAAGGAAAATGCGTGACATAAACAGTAAATCCTTTCGGGATCCCGCGCTCTGCACCTTGCAAAATCGCATTTACTTCTGCATGTAAAGTCCTCACACAATGCCCATCGACTATCAGGCATTCGTGATCGATGCAGTGCTCCGTTCCTGAAACGGATCCATTATATCCTGTTGAAATAACTTTATTATCCTTTACAATAACCGCACCAACGCTTGCTCGTTTGCAGGTTGAGCGATTTGCAATCAAGAGCGCTTGTGCTGCAAAATATTCGTCCCAAGCCAATCTTTTTGTAACCATGTTGTCACCTTCTTTTTTATTTATCACTCATTTTATCATTTTTTCGATGTGGAAAAAGCGGAAGTCCGAGCGATGCGATCTTTTCTGCCGGAACCCTCATGCCGTCTTTTGTCCATTTGATTAAGACAGAAACCACCGCCGAACTCCAAAAGGAATTCATGTAAGTCGAAGCCTCTTTTCTAGAGCTATTTTGTTTTTCCAAGAAATCAAACACAGCACTTGTCAACAGTTTTTCTAAATTGTAATCCACTGCTAAACTAAGGATTCGTGCCTCTTTTTTGACTTCTTTAAACAAGAACAGCCACACTTGATAAAGCTCGGTTCTCATATTGAATTGTTCCAATTTATTGGTAATCTTTTGTACTGTTCGTTGGAAAATCTCTTGTAAAATTTCTTCTTTTGAATCATAATTTCGATAAAAAGCTGCACGTGAAACGCCTGCCCTCTCTACTAATTCAGAAATAGTAATTTTGGTCAACTCTTTCTTTTCCAATAATTGCAATAGCGAAATTTCTAAGGATTCTTTTGTAATGCGATTGGATTCCTGATTTGATATTTTTAGATTTTCTAAAGATTTTTTCGATATTTTACGTTCCGACATAACATTTTCTTTCTACGTGTAACAACCGACTGTAAAGGCTTTCTAAAGCAGAAGTTTCATGATATAATTGTAAAAAAAGACAAAACTTTTGTCAATGTCTAACTAGTTTACTACTCAACTAAAGGAGAATGCAATGACTTGGAAAATTGTAGCTGATTCAGGCTGTGATTATAGAACTATCGAAAACCTTGCTGTTGACACCTTGTTTGAAAGTGTTCCTTTGACCATTCAAGTAGGTGATGAAATCTTTATAGATAATGCTCAGCTCAATATTGATGATATGATGGAAAAAATGTATGCCACTTCTTCGGCTTCAAAGTCTGCCTGTCCTAGTCCAGATGATTATATGAAAGCTTTTGATGGAGCTTCAAATATTTTTGTGGTCACTATTACAGGAACCTTATCAGGAAGCCATAATAGCGCACAAGTGGCTAAAAAACTCTATATTGAAGAACATCCTAACGTGAATATCCATATTATTGATACTCTTTCTGCTGGCGGTGAAAATGATTTGATTATCAAAAATCTTAATCTTCTCATCGGTCAAGGGCTAAGTTATGAAGAGGTTGTAACAGAAATTACAGCCTATCAAGCAAAGACGAAGTTACTTTTCGTTCTTGCAAAAGTTGACAATCTAGTCAAAAATGGACGACTGAGCAAGTTGCTTGGAGCCGTTGTAGGATTACTGAATATTCGTATGGTAGGCGAAGCCAGTCAAGACGGCAAGTTGGAGTTGCTTCAAAAGGCGCGTGGTGCTAAAAAGTCACTAATCGCAGCTTTTGATGAACTCATCAAGGCAGGCTATGCCGGTGGACAAATCATTATTGCTCATCGAAATAATCTTAAGTTTTGCCAGCAATTTTCCGAAATGGTTCGTGAAAGATTCCCACAAGCTGTTATTGAAGTCATCCCGACTTCTGGCTTGTGCAGTTTTTACGCTGAAGAAAATGGTCTCCTCATGGGCTATGAGATTCAATAATATAACGAAACTGTAGTCAATCACTAAACTACAGTTTTTATATTACAAATATAGCAAACCAAAAACAACTAGCACACTAATCATGCTAAAAAGTGAGCCGATAAGATAGTATTCTGCAAAGGACTGACTTTCTGAAATCTTATTATATCGTGCGATTGACTTAGCAGTAAAGACTAAGCCAACGGAAGCAAACTGCCCAAATATAAGAGACAAAGCCATAATAAAACGCTCTAAAATCCCAATCATCGCCCCTGCACCTGCTATAGTGTCTTGGTTATCTCCCTTTGACTGATACCTACTGAAGAAAAGCTTAAATAAAATATTAACAGGCTTGCCAACGATTGCTAAGAAAAGAAGGGTTTGAGCAACTGACGCTCCATTTTTCAGCCATTGTGGATTGATTTTGCTGGCCAATAAAGCATAAAATAGAAAAATGCAAATAAAATGAAGGACTTGGTCAATGATGAAAACTTGCTTTGTGAGTCTCTTTATTTCTATAAACGTATTGAGCCTGTATTTCAAGAAATCAATAACTACATGACTAATCCAAACAGCAGCAAAGTAAATAATATTTTTCGGGAAAAAGATACTCAAAATCAGCAACGGCAGAAAAACAATGGCTAAATGCAGCAATAAATAAGGTAACTTTCGACATTTTAAATCTGCCATTTTTTGACTTTGCCATTGGAAATCAGCTAAAACATGTGCCAATAAGGTTAACAACAAGATTGGATGTTGTACAAAATAGTCTGAAAATCCCCACAAATTAGACATGTTTCGCCTCCTTCTCTATCGCATTTAACATCAAGTTCATCGCAACTCGTTTATTTCTGAGATAAATTTTTAACCCACTCGCCTTGATACGTTTGTTGAAAGCACTCGGAGTGATACCAAGTAGTTTTGCCATTTCTTTATGCGAAAATGTTTCATCGTATATATTTTCAGCTAGTAATTGTTTGAGGACATCATATTGGATATCTGTCCACTTGGACTGAATAAAAGAGCATGCAGCTAAAATAGCATTGATTGTCTGACCGACTTCTTCGTCTGCCAAAGAAACCGAAATGTGATTGATGCCATAGTCATTCTTGTCATGAACATAGTTAATCGCTTCTCTCGCCAGCCAATACGCCGGACCGTCAGAACCAATGCTTTGTTCTTTGTTAATTTCTGTAATCATATCTCCAGCACCAATCCCAAATCGAATTTCATAAGGAGCAAATGACATAGAAAGTTGCTCCATGATTTGAAACATATCCGAATTTGGTAAAAACAAAGCTTGAAATTCATCGCCAGCTGTGACCGTAAAGGGAGAAATTAAATATTTCTGATATTGCTGATTCAACTCTTTCATCAATTGCAACAATTGCTGTTGTGCCTGCGCTCGATCTTGTATTTTTTTTGATTTAATAATGTCTCCAATAAGAGCAATGTACATCATCTTTTCACCTCTTTTTGTCTATTATAATGGAAATTTTTAAAAATTTCCATTATAAAGGACATTTTCTAAAATTTCCATTATAAAGGACATTTTCTAATCTACCATCTCTAAAAAATACAGCTAAGCACATGATTGAAACCATCATTTGATCTGATAATGACTATCCTTTTACTTTCCATACCTTACCCAGCACTTCTCCAATCTTGCCCTTGATAACTAAGTCAGCTTGACTATCTTGTATTATATTGTTTTTATTGATTACAACTAAGTGCCGTCCTTGAAAATAATGAACCAAATTAGCGGCTGGATAAACAACTAGCGATGTTCCGCCAATGATAAGTAGGTCAGCTTGATTGATAGCCTGAATAGCTTGAGAAAAAACTTCCATATTTAACGGTTCCTCATAAAGAGTCACATCTGGCTTAACTACACAACCACAAGTCTCGCAATAAGGAATGATTCCAGGCAATTTCAAAAAATCCTCTAAGTCATAAAAACGATGACAATTGGTACAAAAATTTCGGTCCACACTACCATGAATTTTTAATACGTTCTTGCTTCCTGCCCTCTCGTGTAAACTATCAATATTCTGTGTAACAATTGCTTTTAATTTCCCTAACTTTTCTAGATAAACTAAATATTTATGGGCTACATTTGGCTTAGCATTAGGATAAATAAGATATTTCTTGTAAAACTCAAAAAACTGTTCTGGATAACGTTCAAACATCGTATGTGAAACTAATTGCTCTGCTGTAAAATGCTGGTTTAACTCAATATTGTAAATCCCATTAGAACTTCGAAAATCCGGAATACCAGATTCAGTTGAAACACCCGCACCACCAAAAAATACAATATTTTGGCTACTTTGAATGATCTGAGCCAGTTCTTCAATCTTGTCCATATCGCCCTCCTAAAAGTTACCAATATTATTAAAGAAAAAATCGGCTAGCAGAACTAGCCGATTCATATTATAACTGAATTATTTTGACAAGTTATAGAAAGATTTCAAACCACGGTATTCAGCAACTTCACTAAGTTGGTCTTCGATACGAAGTAATTGGTTGTATTTAGCAATACGGTCAGTACGTGACAATGAACCAGTCTTAATTTGTCCAGCGTTAGTTGCAACTGCGATGTCAGCAATTGTTGAATCTTCAGTTTCACCTGAACGGTGTGATACAACGGCAGTGTAACCAGCTTCTTTTGCCATTTCGATAGCATCAAATGTTTCAGTAAGAGTACCGATTTGGTTAACTTTAATAAGGATTGAGTTAGCACATCCTTCGTTAATACCTCTTTCAAGATAAGAAGTGTTTGTTACGAAGAAGTCATCACCAACAAGTTGTACTTTCTTACCAAGGCGTTCAGTAAGTTTCTTCCAACCTTCCCAGTCATTTTCATCCATACCATCTTCGATAGTGATGATTGGGTATTTATCAACTAACTGTTCAAGGTATTCGATTTGTTCGTCAGCTGTACGAACTGCAGCTCCTTCACCTTCGAATTTAGTGTAATCATAAACTTTACGTTCTTTATCGTAGAATTCTGATGATGCACAGTCAAATCCAAGGAATACATCTTTACCAGGAACATAACCAGCAGCTTCGATAGCAGCAAGGATAGTTTCTACACCATCTTCAGTTCCGTCAAAATGAGGAGCAAATCCACCTTCGTCACCAACAGCTGTTTCAAGACCACGAGATTTAAGGATTTTCTTAAGAGCATGGAAAATTTCAGCGCCCCAACGAAGAGCTTCTTTGAATGTAGGGGCACCAGCAGGAACAATCATAAATTCTTGGAAAGCGATTGGAGCATCTGAGTGAGAACCACCGTTGACGATGTTCATCATTGGAGTTGGAAGAACTTTAGTATTGAATCCACCAAGGTAGCTGTAAAGTGGGATTTCAAGGTAATCAGCAGCAGCACGTGCTACAGCAATAGATACACCAAGAATTGCGTTTGCACCCAATTTACCTTTATTTGGAGTACCGTCAAGTGCAATCATTGCACGGTCAATAGCTTGTTGATCACGAACGTCATAACCAATAACTGCTTCAGCAATAATATTGTTTACGTTGTCAACAGCTTTTTGTGTACCAAGACCGCCGTAACGAGATTTGTCACCATCACGAAGTTCAACTGCTTCGTGTTCACCAGTAGAAGCTCCAGATGGAACCATACCACGTCCGAAAGCACCTGATTCAGTATAAACTTCTACTTCAAGTGTTGGGTTACCGCGTGAGTCTAGGACTTCGCGAGCGTAAACATCAGTAATAATTGACATTTTTTACTCTCCTTTGAGTTATTTTATTTACATTCCTATCATACCTTAAAAATCGGTTTTTTTCAAGGAAAAATCGTGTCTTTCTATGAAATTTACGATAATTTTCCGTGTAAGCGTTTTATATTTCCGAATATTTCTTGGATAAATTTCAAAAAAGTATGTTATACTAACTTTATGACAGATATAAATAAAGCAATAATGGAAAAATCTCAAGGGGGATTAAAATTAAATCCCGATGAGCAAAGAAAATTTTTAGAAACATTTGAAGAACGGGTCATTGCAGAATGTAGTATTGATGAAGCTAACAGCGCTCCCATCCACGACCACTTTAAAGAGATTTTACAAAAGATTATCTTGGACTATCAGCCTGTAACTGTGAAAATATCACCTGAGGTTCATAGTCAATATCAAATTTTTTACTTAAAAATAGCAAAAGATCTGGGTTGCAAAGCAACAATCGTGTCTAGTAACTGCAAGAATTCTCCATTTGGTTTAGTCATTCATAGTGATCATCCAGTAGAAATAGATGAAAAAGAAATTGCTAACCAATTTTCTGAATTTTTCCAAGCAGATTCATCTCAAAAAGTAGAAAAGAGGCCTTCTTTTTGGGAAAAGTTGTTTCATTAAAGGGGCGATTGATGCCAAATTTAGAAAAACTAACCTTATTCTTTCAAGCAGAAAATCAAAGAGACTGGGAAACGTACCAAAGTTTTTTACATTCTGATATTACCTGGGAATTGCATGGGCAAGAAGTTTCAACCATTCATGGAATAGACGATTATCTTCTGAAGATTCAGCAAGCCTATCATCATAGCAACGTTCAATTTTCCTGCTTGCATACTTTTTCAACTAACGAAAATCGGATTGTCACCATTCTCCAAAATGATTTTGGTCAACTATCCTGTGATATTTTTGAGTTCGAAAATGGTTTAATTATCAGAGAATATGAATATTTGTTATGATATTTCCATGTCTGAGAACTACTACACCTTGTAATCTAAAACAAATATAATGGGAGGTTAAGAACTTTTTGTTCTAACCCCTTTTTTATAGCAACATCCCTTCGTCTATGTCAAATTCTGTTAGGATTTGCTTAATGCGGTCAAAATTCAAGCGAAAATGTTCTAACGTATGGGCATCAGAGCCAACAGAATACTTTGTTCCGCCCAATTCTTTCACCAAAGACAGGGCATAAATATAAATATCTTCATGGTCATAGAGATACATTGACTTGCAATTCAGTTCAAAAGCTAAGCTGTAATCTATCATTTTTTGAAAGAGGGCACGAAGTTGAGCTTCAAAGTTTTTTAGTTCTTCAACTGTCACATTAAACTTGCGAAAACCATAGTCAAAATGAGCCAAAACATGAGCTGAAATACTCTCAATAGCTTCTTCCATTTCTTTTAGATACGTTGGAATAAACTTCATTTTATCAAATTGCAAAACAGGCTTTTCTAAATAATCGAATTTCCCATTATGATGAACAGATAAAAGTTTCAAATCATAATCTTTATTCTCCAAAAAAGCTAAAATATCTTTCTTTCGTGGTCTGTAATAGCCAATCTCAATTCCTTTTTTGATTCGATTTCCATATTTCCGATTGAGAGCAGCTATTTTTCTAGAATAAGACTCATAATCAGGAATATCATCGTGAGGAGAGCCTGCATCATACGGATAGGGATTAGATAAATCCAGATGTTCAGTCGTCACGATTTCACCATCGTAATGTTCCAAATAATCTCTGAAATCAGCATCTGAATCGTAAGAAAAGTAAGTATGAAGATGATTATCACGCATAATATTTTTCCTCCTATCATCCTATAACACTAAGGAATTATATAGCAGTTTATACTAACTATAATATATTGTATTCTTAAACAAGATTTTCCTAAATTTGATAATTATATTTTGTAGTTGTGTAAAAAATAAGTATTCCCAATTGTCAAGTCAAGTGCAACAAAGTTG